>JAUYSH010000010.1 GCA_030696455.1 Elusimicrobiota bacterium | reverse complement strand
CCCCTTCCGCTCGGAAACCCAGGCCGGTTCTCGGCCGAAGATTCTACCGCTTATCATTCAGGTTTTCGCGAAGCGAAAACCCTGGCGCCGAAGGCGCCATGCCGTTCAAGGGCCGTTGTTCAAAACCCCATGAACTGGGAGTCCGCGGCCCGCGTCAGCGCGCGAGCTTGTAGCCGAAGTTCGGCACCGTCACGATCACAGCTCCCGCCTCGCCGAGCTTCCGGCGCAGGCGCGCGATGTGCTGATCGACGGTCCGGGTATCGAGGTCGAGGCCCGCGTCGTGCTCCCAGACGCGCTCGAGCAGGGCGTCCCGGGAGAGGACCTTCCCGTCGGCCTCGAGCAGGAGCTCCAGGACGCGGAACTCCTTGGTGGCCAGGCGGACCGGACGTCCCTTGACCTTGACCTCGTGCCGCGCGAAATCCACGCGCAGGGCGCCGACGGCCGCCGTCCTTCCGACTTTCGCGGCGGCCGGCATGCGCAGACGCGCGGCGACGCGCGCCTGCAGCTCGACGAGGCTGAACGGCTTGACGACGTAATCGTCGGCCCCGAGCTTGAGGCCGAGGACGCGGTCGAGCTCGCCGCCCTTCGCGCTCAGCAGGATGACGGGGACGTCGCTCTCGCGGCGCAGGGCGCGCAGGAACTCGAGGCCGTCCATCCCGGGCAGCATGATGTCCAGAAGCAGAAGATCCGGCGCGTCCGCGCGCAGCTTCTTGAGACCGGCCTCGGCGCTGGGCGCGGAGACGACCCGGTAGCCGCTCTTCTCGAGGTTGTGCCTCAGAAGGCGGACCAGGTCCTTCTCGTCGTCGATCACGAGGATGGTGGCCACGCGACGGCTATTATAAGTATATCGCCGTCCGTCTTGCCACGGTCAAATGCGGCTTCAGCCCGGCCCGGGCCGCCGCGCCGCCGCCTTGATCTTGCGGTCCAACGCCAGCCAGCGGTCCGCCCCGGCGAACCTCCGGGGGCGCCGCGTGCGCGGCTCGTCGCCGAGGGAGCCGGACTCCACCAGCTGCAGGTCGGCGAGCGCGTCCAGGCCCCGGCCGCGAAATCCGCGCAGCCAGCTCTCGAGCGCCATCCCCGCCGCGTGAAAGGCGAACATCGCGGAGAACTGCAGCGAGAAGCCCAGGGCTCCCAGCTCGCCAGCCCCCGGAAGGGCGCCCCGCTTCTTGGTTTCGCCCCAAGGAAGCGAGGCCGACAGATCGAACCCGAGCACCTGCTCCGGGAAGGCCGCGTGCACGTCCCGCGCGAACCGCCGGGGGCCTTCGAGGTCCGTGCCGCTGAACTCGGCGCAGAGCACGTCGACGCCCAAGGCCGCCGCCTCGAGAGCGCTCTCGGCGCGGTCCGCGCACGCGATGACGACCAGCGGGCTTTCCTCGGCCTGGGCGGCGGCCTTCACGGCGACCAAGGTCTCGAGCCACGAGGGGCTTCGCTCGACGCGCGCGCCCGCCGCGCCGGCCCGGATCAGCTCGCGCGCGAGCGCGAAGGCCCGCAGCGGGCCGTCCGCTCCGGGCACGTCGGCGAAGATCGGCGGGGCATCCGCAACCTCCCCGCCGGATTCGAAGAACCGGCGGTCGCGCACGGCCTCGATGCCGCGCCCGAGCTCCCGGACCAGCTCCGGGAGCTGATGCGACGGCGCCAGGCCGGCGTCCGGGAGCGGGCCTCGCGCCGCGGCCAACTGTTCGCCGCTGGCGTAAACGGCCTCGTAGCCGAGGTCGGCGAGGATTCCGGCGGTCATCGCGTCGTGCGCCCCCGCGGCGAGCAGAAAGGACCGCTCGGGCCGCTGCGCGCGGAGCTGGAACCTCCGGCGGAGCTGGCGCCGCAGCTTGTCGCCGGACGGCGCCTTCTCCGGCGGCGCGTGCAGGGCCGAGAACTCGGCCCTTGAATACGCCCGCGCGGGGACTCCCCGCGTCCGCAACGTGTCGCTGCCCATGATCTCCCCCCTAAAAAGTAACGACGAGCGCGCCGTCGGCGCGCCGGCTGATGTAGGTCGGCGACTCCGAGTATTGGCCGCCGGCCCGCACCGAGATGTTGTCGAGGAGGTTCAGGCCCAGCTCTCCTCTGAGCGAATGCACGGTGCGCGCGCCCCGCTCCTCATAGCCCCTGCCGCCTTCGTACTGAAGCATGGCGTCCACCCGCGTGCGGCCCGTGCGCGGGTTGATTTCGCCGTAGCCGTCGTTGAGGGTGAGCAGGCCGGAGTACTGGTTGACCCTGCGCGGCGTGTAGTAGTCGGGATTGCGGGTCGTCGATTCACCGTGGTAATAAGCCGCGCCGACGGCCACGCGATGGGAGAAGCGCTTCGTCGCGCGCAGACGCACGTCCTGGGCCCGGTTCGAATCATTGTAGCGGGTTTGATCGTAGTCCGCGTTGAGCCTCCAGGTCAGCACCGGGTCCCAGATGAGCCCCCCGCCGTTCGTGTGGAATTTTCGGGACGAGCGGATCGCGGCCGCCGTCTCGACGTTGCCGAGGCCGTCGCGCAGCGTCACGCCGAGGGAGGGCCGCGCCTGCCAGGCCGCGGCGAGGGCGTAGTTGTCGGCGAAGCCCGTGCCTCCCAGGGAGAATTCGCGCCGGGCGTAGAAGCCGCTGAGCTCGAGCGCGGGCAGGACGAACCAGCGGGCCTGAACGCCGCCCTCACGGCTTCGCACCAGCGGCGCCGGCGGGCCGAATTCGGGCTCCTCGGTGTATTCCCCTTGGCCCACCCAACCCTCGAGCCGGACCGCCTTGACCACGCCCCCGCCGCGCAGGAGCGCACGGGAGATCTCGTTGCGGTCGCTGTCCCGGAAGTGCTGCACCTCCGCCGAGGCCGTCGGCGCGGCCGCGCGCGACGCCTGGGCGAGGCGCCGCTGGGTGCGCTCGGCCGGGGCGCCCTCGGCCTCCGCCTCCGCCGCCGCCACCTGGGAGAACAGGCTGCGCGCGTAGGAGATGTCTCCTCCGCGCTGGAACAGGACGGCCCTCTCCATCTGGAGGCGCGGGTCCTCGATGCCGGCCGCCTCGAGCTCCTCGAAGACCTCGTTCGCGCGTCCCAACTGGCCCGCCCGCATCCACAGCTGCGCGTGAACCAGCTTGGCCTGCACCCACGGCTCGCCCATGACGAGATGGGACACGAGCGCGTCGGCCTTCATATGCCGCGGCACCGAGAAGCGCTTGAGATCGGTCGGATTGGAGTCCAGAGTGTTGACTCCATGGGGCGCCTGGACGAAGGCCAGCTGGAAGGTCTTCTTGACCAGCGCCTGATTGAGCCCGGCCGCCTCCGGCGTGTTCGAGTAATCGTTCTGGCCGTAGTCGCCGAACGGGAAGGCGAAGGCGAGCACCCGGTGGCCGGGCACCATGGCCTCCACGCCGCGCTTGGCCTGGACGAAATCCTCCTCGATCCTCAGGTGGAACTCGGCCAGCGTCTCCAGGCGGTTCGCCGCCGGAAGCCACCGGCGGTTGGGCAGGAAATGGCCGCGGCGCCCGAAAGGATCGATCAGCATGGGGTCGTGGGCCTGCGTGCCGTGGGACTGGATCTCCCAGCGTCCCGTCCGCGACCAGCGCGCGATCTCCTCGCTCGACGCGTGGAAATACGGCCGGCGCAGCCTGGACACGTGCACGAACATCGTCGCGCGGAACCCCACTTCCTTAAGCACCGGGTCGGCATTGTCGAAGGAGTCCGTGCGGGCGTCGTCGAAGGTGATGAGAATGGGCTTCTCGGGAAGGTCCGCTTTCCCCGCCATGACGCGGGCGAGCTCGGAGGCGGTGATGGCTTGGTAGCCCTTCGCCTTAAGAGCGCGCATCTGGGCGCGGAAGTTCTCGATGGGGATGGATTCGCCGCGATGGATCGGCGAGATGCCGTGGTAGAGAAGGGCGGGGATCACAGGCTGCCGCCGCGACGTCAGCCGGTCCAGAACCTGCTGCGCCTGCGCGTAGCGTCCGGAGTCGACCAGGAGCCTCGCCCGGTGCACCTCCAGGTAGGGCGAAACGGAGGGCGCGGTGACCTCTTCGATTCGACTCAGCTGCCTGAGCGCCCCGTCGAAATCCCCTTTCCCCTCCAGCACGTACGACAGCCCGTTGAGCGCCTGCGCGCTGTTGGGATTGAGGCGAAGCAACTCCTTGTAGGCGGCGATGGCCTCGTCCCAGTCGCCCAGGCCCTCGAGGATCTCGGCGCGCAGGAAATACCCGCCGAAGGACATGGGATCGACCGTGATCGCGCGCTCGGCCGCCCACAGGGCCTTGGACGGCATCTTCATCTGGACGTAGATCGCGGACAGCTGCTCCCAGCCCGCCGGATCGCGCGGGTCGGCGGCGATGAGCTTCATCTGCCATTCGACGGCGTCCTCCCAGCTCCGGCGGTGCATGGCGTCGTCGCGCAGCTGCCTCACGGCGCGCGCGTCGGGCACCTCGAGGGAGGCCCGCGCCTCCCACTCGGCGAGGCCGTCGTCGAAGCGGCCCATCTCATAAAGGACCGTCGCGCGGTTCATCCGGTAGACCTCGTTGTTCGGGTCGGCCTTGACGAGGCGGTCGAAGTAGCTCAAGGCTTCCTTGTAGCGCCGTCGACCCGCGAGCACCTCCGCCCAGCGGTATTGCACGGAGATGTTGTCGGGATGCGCGGCGATGAGCCGGCTCAGTATGCTCATCGCGTCCGTCACGCGATGAAGGTGGTAATTGGCCGCCGCCAAGGTCAGCGACGCGTCGAGGTCCGCCGGAGCGAGGCGCACGGCTTTTTCCGCGATCGTCAGCGCGTTGTCGTAGTTGCGCCGGTCCAATTCCAGATTGGCCATGAAGCGCAGGAAAGCCGGGTTCTTGTCGTCGAGCTTCACCAAGGTCAGCGCGATCTCCCAGGCGGCGTCCAGGTTCCGCTCGCGCCAATGCGCCCAGCCGAGGTTCATCAAGGACTGCGCGTCCAGCCGGCCTCGCGTCAGGCTGCTCCACTCGCTCTTGGCCTCCTCCTGGCGGCCGAGATCGGCCAAGATCCGGGCGCGGTTGCGGCGGTAGGAGACGTTCTCCGGATCGCTCTTGAGCAGTTCCTCGAGCCCCTCCAGGGCCTCGCGCTTGCGCCCCATCCCGGACAGGAAAACCGCGCGTCGATAGGCCGCCGTCGCGTCGCCGGGGCGGGCCGCGAGCAGCCGCTCGACGAGCTTCAGCGCCTCCGCCTCGCGGCCCTCGAGGAACAGCGCCCGGGCCAGCACCATCATCGCGTCGTGATCGTCCGGCGTCAACGTCAGCGCCCGCTTCATCAGCGCGATCGCGCGGGCGTAGTCGCGCCTTTCTATGCTCGTGTTCGCCATGAAGATCAGGAAGGTGCGGTTGGCCGGGTCCAGCTTGACGAGCGTGGTCGCCACGCGCCAGGCGTCGTCGAGGCGGCGGGAATGCCAGTAGGCCCAGCCCAGGTTGAGGAGGACGCCGGGCGCCCCCGGATCGGCGCGCAGCTCCCGCTCCAGCGCGGGGATCGCCTCGCGGTAGCGCTCCTCCGCCATCAGCCGCGCGCCGGGGCTGAGGGGCGCGGCGGCCGGAGCGGCCGGGGCGGCGGATGAAGGCGCCGGCGCCGCGGCCAGGGCCGCGGCAAGGATAAGGTTCATCATGGATAGACCGCCTCCAATAGCTCGAGGGACTGCCTCGTTCTGGCCGACCGGCGGAGCACGCCGTCGGTCACCAGCGCCAGCGCCCGCTCCAGCGGCTCCTCGCCCTGCACGGTCACGAGCAGTTCGCCGCGCGAGCGCAGGCCCTCGCGAACCTTGCCCAGAAAGGCGAGCGTCTCGGGGCGCGAGGCCTGGTCCCCCCGCAGGCGAATATTGAGGCCGGACGAGCCCAGCTCGCGCGCGGCGGAGGCGAGGCCGCCCGCCAGACGGTCGGCGGCCGCCGTCCTCCCCAGCACGGAGGCCCTGACCCCGGTGAGGTCCGCCGTCGCCACGAGGCGGCAGGCGTAAAAGCCCGCCATCGAGCGGATCAACACGCTCTGCCTCTCGTCGAGCACCACGCCGCCCTCGGGCTCGACGGTGATCCACCGCGGCGACAGCGCCCGGGCGTAGACCGCCTCGTCGCGCAGGGCCTCAAGCCGGTCCTCGTCGAACTCTCCGCGACGGTCGTCCTGCGTCGTGATCCAGACGTCGCCCAAGGGAGCGGCGCGTACCGACGTCAGCACCGCCAGAGAGGTCCGGGATTGAGCGTCGTACACCCCGAGAAACACCTGACCGTGATCCACGCCGGGATGAAGGCGCAGGGCCCGGCCGAACTGCATGCGTCCGTTGATGTAGACGAGCACGGACCCTCCCTTGACCACGAACCGCACCCGCGCCGGCAGGCCGCCCTCGGCGATCTGCGTCCGGGCGAGCATGTTGACGGGCGCCTCAGGCCCCGCCTTCTGCTCCACGTACCAGAAGCCGTCGCGCGCCCCGACCCGCACGAACCCGCCCGCCTCGCGCAGACGCGCGTAGGCCCAGAACTCCTTCTGGTATTTCTTCAGGACGAATTCCACGGCCGCGTCCCGCCATTTCTCCGTCCCTCTCAGGAAGACGCCCGCGCTGGTGTGCCGGGGCGTGGACAGCAGGGCCAGGCGGCGCTGCCCCATCGAGACGACCCCCCAGCCCTCGATCCAGTCGGTTCCCACGCCGTCGCCCCGGAAATCATCGCTGTGCTCCGACGCGCGCGGCCAGGTCTTCGTCACGATCTGGAGGTTGTCGGACGGCGAGCGGTCGGTGCGCAGCGCGAGCGCGCGCAGGGCGCGGGGATCGTCGCGCCCGTCGTTGAGGCCCAGTTCCGCGGCGACGAAGCGCAGGGGATAGAGCTTCGGGTCCGTCGGCGGCGCCTTCGAGATCTCGACTTCGAGCACGGCGCGGCCGCCCCAGGGCGAAGCGGAAGGCGGCGCGTCCTTGGCCGTCCAGCCGAACTCCCAGGCCCGCCCGAGGCGCATCTGCGAAATCGCGTGCCGGGTCAGGTGCTGGCGGTGCTCCTGCCCGGCGTCCTCGGCGGTCATCTGGATGAACGCGACGCCGCGCATGCCGAGGCGCTTGAGCGCGCGGTCCGACAGCTGGAAGCCGCGCTGATCGTTCTCGGAGAAGGCGAGCAGCAAGGCCTTCGGCGGCAGCTTGCGTCCCCGGGCGTACAGGCCCTCGACGTCGTCGAGGCCGATCGTGACGTGGCCGGCGTCCTTGAGGCCCCGCAGAAGCGCGGTCAATTCCGCCTCGGACATCACGAACCTCTCCGGCTTGCGCCGGATGCGCGGGAGCAGGACCGCGACGAACTGCGACTGCGTCCTCGAGGACTCGGCGAACGACGCCGCCGCGAGATAGGTCCGGCGCACGTAGGCGGAGCCGTACAGGCTCCAAAAAAACCAGAGCCCCAGGCAGGAGAAGATTCCGAGCCACGCGGCGGCGTAGTCCTTCCTCACCGCGTGCCCCAATGGTTCTTGCGCATGGTCAGGACGGCGTAGTAGGTCTGGGGCCCCGTGATGAACAGCGCGCTGCCCATCCACAGCATGCCGAGCAGCCAGTGCGGGCTGGGGCGCCGGTGGAGGAAATAGAGGGACTGGAGGAAGCCGATCAGGAGCAGGCCCAGCAAATAGGGGAGGAGCATCGAAGCCTCGCCTTGCGCGGCCAGGTAGGCCACGCGTCCGGCCATCGCCGGCGACGCGACGCTGATGATCGAGGAGGCGTAGAACGAGATCGCCGCGACGGGATGCTTCTTGTACATGAAGGACGCGGCGATCAGGGTCTCGCGCAGCCACGATTTCTTCCAGCGCAGCTGCTGGCGCAGGTATTGGCCCCACGTGTCGGGGACCAGGGTGGACGCGACGGCCAGGTCGTTGTAGATCACGCGGTACTTGCGCAGGATGAAGTTCGTCAGGCTGCGGTCGTCGCCGAAGGTCGCCTCGGCCCCGAGGAAGCGCTGGTTGCGCCAAGGGTCCAGGATCTCGAGAACGTATTTGCGGCGGTACGCCGACAGGCAGCCCGGGCAGCACGTCACGGCGGCGTAGAATCCCTCCGAAGCCTTGAGCAGGCGGAAGGAAACGTAATAACGTATCTCCTGCAGGCCCGTCAGGGCGTTCGTGTTGCAGTTCTCCACCTCGGTGTACCCCGCCGAGGCC
Organism: Elusimicrobiota bacterium; assembly: GCA_030696455.1. Lineage (GTDB taxonomy): Bacteria > Elusimicrobiota > Elusimicrobia > UBA1565 > UBA9628 > GWA2-66-18. The sequence continues at coordinate 54,321 of JAUYSH010000010.1, read as the reverse complement.
CCCAAGGTGGGGTCCTCGAAGCCGCAGACGATGTGGCGCAGGGCGTCGCGGAACAGGAAGGTGTCCGAGTCCACGAAGGTGATGATCTCCCCCTTCGCGCTCTTGACCCCCTGGGCCATCGCCGCGCGCTTGCCGGTGGGCGGCTGGCTGAAGACCTGAAGCTCCGGGAATCTCTTTTGGAGGTCCTTCAGGACCCGCAAGGTGCCGTCGGTGGACCCGTCGTTGACGACCAGCACCTCGCGCTTATCCGACGGGTAGTCCGTCTCGAAGCAGGTCTCGACGGTGCGGGTGATGGCGTGCTCCTCGTTGCGCACGGAGATGACGATGCTCACGCTCGGCGTGTAGTTGCCCAGCGGCGGGGCGCGGTGGCGCCAGGAGATGTAGAACCGGGAAAGGAGGTACAGGGCCAGAGCCAGGCTGTAGACGTAGAACACCGGCGCGAACCAGAAGAAATCGAGGCTTTGATACTTGGTCCAGACGAGCAGCGCCAGCACCAGGGCGACCAAGGCGGCGATCTTGCGTTTATAGGAGGTCACGGCACCCGAGACCAACTCGGGCAGAGGCTTCTCCCACTCCAGCACGAGCTCGCAGGATTGCGCGCCCTTGGGCTTCGTCTTGCGCACGGCCGCCACGAGGGCGCGGAACTCGCACGGCAGGCCGCGGGAAGGCAGCGAGATCGATTTGGGGAGGTGAAGGCGGACGCGGACCACGGTCCCGACCGCGAGCGGTCGGGCGGCCAGAACGCAGATCCCGGCCGGATCGTAATCCTTCGCGTCGCCGGTCAAGGTGACGGCGCGCAGGAGCCCGCCCGGGGCGACGACGGTCACGGGGAAGCGCTCCGATGTCCGCGACCTCCGGCGGCGTTCGCTGAATCCCTCGGAGCGGCTCGGCCTGACGATCTCGGGCTCGTTGTGCTCCTGGGTCTGCGGATTCATGGGCGTAGTATATTCGGCGTGCGACACGCGTAGCCATGGCTCACGAGTGAATTCATTTTGTCGCTCGCATGACTAAGGCCGGTGCTCCTCGACGCCGCGAGCGCTGCCGAACTGCTCGGTCTGGGCCTGCTCCCAGGGATGCGGCCGCAGTCGCACGGGAAGCACGTGGCGCGTCCAGCGGTCCTTGATCCACGAGTCGACGAGCCGGTCCGAGAACGCCCCGCCGGACGTCAGGAAGCCCCGGTCCGCGGCGAGGCAGTCGAGCGCGGCTTCCAGGCACGGCGGCACTCCCGCTCCCGCCGGCCGGGCGCCGTCGATCGAAGGCGCGAGCCCGCGCTCGACCCCGTCGAGCCCGGCCAGGATCACCGCCGCGAGCGCGAGGTATGGGTTGGCCGTCGAGTCGGGCAGGCAGAACTTGACGCGGCGCGCGCCAGGAGCCGCCGTGCGAGCGGGAATGCGGCACGCCGCCGTCCGATCGGAGGTCGAGACGACAGGGTTGACCGGCCCCGAGTGGCCCGCGATCAGCCGGCGGTACGAGTTGGTCGTCGGCGCGCACAGCGCCGCCAGCGCCGGCAGGTGCGCCAGCAGCCCTCCCGCGAAGGAACGGCACAGCGCGCTCGTCAGGGCCCAGCCGGCCTCGTCGTGAAATAGGTTCTCCCCCCGCCTCCACACCGCCGCGTGCACGGGCATGCCCGGCGAGCCGCCGCCGGCGAGCGGCCGCGGCAGGAAGGATGCCGTGAGCCCTCGCTCCCGGGCGAGGCCGGCCGCCAGGTGGCGGTAAAGCATCACCCTGTCGGCCATCTGCAGCGGCGGCCCGGCGCGCATCTGGGCCCGGCCCTGCCCCGAGGCGGGGCCGCCGCGAAACCAGTCCACCCTTATCCCCGCGTCCCCGAGCGACAGGGTGAGGCGGGAAAGAAAGTCCCAGACGACGTTCTCCGCGGCGGGACGGCCGTCCGCCTCCAGGAGGATGAACTCCGGCTCCACGCCGAGCACGATCGCGCCGTCGAAGCGCTCCTCGGCGAGCCCGGCCGCCTTCGCGAGGACGTGGCGCGGCTCGAGCGCCAGCGGCTCGACGCCGCCGGGCTCTAGAATATCGCAGAACATCACGAGGCTCGCGACGGAGGCCGTCGAGTCCACGTACGCCGCGTCGAGCCGCGGCAGCAGCCTCATCACGCCGTCCCAGCTGCCGCCGATGGGCTGCCCGTCCAGCGGCAGGCCTTCGGCAAAGAGGCTTTCGCCGACCGAGTCCGTCGGCATCATGATGCGCCACGGACGGCCCTCGAGGTCGGTAAACCACAGCTGCGCGAACCTCAAGCCGCGCGAGGAGATCAGCCTGCTCAGGGCGTCGAAGGACGCCGCCTGCTCGCTCAATTGACCTTCATCCGGACGATCTCCATGCCCTCGGCGTAACCGACGCCGACGATCTGCCCGACGACGGCGTCCGCTTCCTTGTATCGCTCGGTGTTCAGCCCGCGCGAGTCGAACTGGCTCGAGTGCACGCGGATCGCCTTCATCTTGGCGTCGATCGTCTCGGTGATGTCGATGTACGCGTGGGGAAAGAACGGGATGTTCACGGCATGGCAGCTCGTCGGCGAATAGCAGAAGATGTCGAAGTAGCTCAGGCGCTGGCTCGCCATGCACGCGTCGTAGACGAGCTTATGGTCGAGGTGCAGGTTGGGCAGGCAATGGGAGAACATCGCCGCCGGCCGCAGCTCCTTGACGAGGCCGTCGATCATGGCGACGAGCTGATGGGTCTTGAGGTCCTCGACCCGGGAACAGCGGTTCGGCGTCAGGAAGCGGATCTCGCAGCCCAGGATCGCCGCGGCCTCCATCGCCTCGGCGCGGCGCGAGCGAAGGCGGCTGGGGATGCTGACCACGACCATGACGACGCGGGCCCCCGCCCGGCTCAGGCGCGCCAAGGTTCCGCCGCAGCCGAGCTCTAGATCGTCGGGATGCGCCCCCACCGCCATGACCGTCGCGCCGGCGTAGTTCGACAGGATGTCGGCGCGCGGCGACGCCTTGCGCTCGAGGACCTTGCCGTTCATATGGACGCTCCCGCCCGGGCCCGCGCTCCGCGCAGTATCTCGGGGCTTCTCGGCCCGCAGTTGAAGATCAAATCAAAGGACGACAGATTCGGCGCGAAGGAGTCGCAGCACGGATACTGCCGGTAGCGCGGGTGCCGGAAGTCCTGCCAGGCCACGCGAATTCCCGCCTGCTCCAACGCGGGCACGTCCAGGTACGCCCGGGAGGCGCCGGCCCCGGACAGGTAGACGTCGGCCCCCGCCGCGCGGCACATATTAAGGATCATCTCGGATTTCGTGCCCGATACGTTCAGACTCGAGCTGGCCCGCAGCGGCGTGCGGATGGCGAGGGCGGCGCGGCATAATTCGATGAGCCGGACGTTGAGGTCGGCGAGGCGGTCCCAACGCGTCGAGAATATCCCGCTCAGCTCGGGCTCGTAGTCGCGGAAGTAAGGCGCCGACTGATAGGCGTACTTGAGGGTCAGGAACATCTTGCGGCTCCATTGAAAGCGGCCGACGCGGCTGTTGTCGACGCGTTTGTCGATGATGCGCTCGGACCGCGACTCCTGGACGACCGGCACCGTGATCCAGCGCTCCCCCGCCCCCGTCTTGATGCGCGCGCGGTTCTGATAGCTCTGCCTTTCCATCTGGACGTGGTCCACGATGATGAAGAGGTCGGCCTTGAGCATCTTGTCGAAGTAGCCGAGCCACGGTATGAAGTTGGGCTGATGCGCCGCGACGATCATTGGCCTTCCCCCCCGCGCCCTCGAGGCCCCGGGCGCTGCTCAAGTTTAATCCAGCGCCCTCCTCAAAACCATTGACGAGGTGAGACAGTAATTTGATGGCGGGGTGTGCGCACGCGAACCGAAACGGCAAATTTCCGTTACCGCGGCGCTATGGGCGCGCGGCCGCGGGGGACCTACAATGAATCATCGTCAAGGAGGATTCGATGCGCGTGCCGAGCAAAACCCAGTACAACGTCGAGTTCCCGACCGATCCCGCCGTGCAGGAGCGCCTGGAGCGCCTGCTGGCGAAGGTGAAGGTGGATAAGAATTCTGTCGTCACCACGCGGGTGGGCGACCGGACCTTGCTCCAGTTCCTGGCGCCGAAGAACGACGATTTGCGGGACGCCGTCAAGGACCTCGGAGTGTCCGTGCGCGAGGAGCTCATCTTCCAGTTCGAGATGCCGAACCATCATTGGGAGCTGCACAAGCTCGCCACGACGCTCGCCGCCGAGGGGATCAACATCCTCTCGCTCTACAGCAGCGTCGAAGGCGAGCAGATGCGCGTCGTGCTCGCCGTGGATCAGCCCGCGAACGCGATGGCCCTCATCGAGAAGCTCGGCTTCGAGCCGGACTACACGGTTTACGACTGACGTTCACTTCAGGACGGAGGAGGCCCTATGCAGCGGACACAGACGGCGCGCTACAACATCGTGGTGAAGAACCGCCCCGGAGAGCTGGCCAAGCTGACCAAGCTCCTGTCGGACGCGGGGCTCAACGTCAGCGGCCTGCGGATCGCGAACCTGGGCGACAAATCCTCCATCCAGTTCGCGGCCCCGCGCGAGCCCGGGCGCAAGCACGGCCTTCGCAAGGCCGGCCGGTCCGGGCTCTAGCGCCTCAGGCCCGGACGATCTTGCCCCCCCAGGCCTTTTGCCCGGCGCAGGCGTTGCGCGTATCCACGACCAGCGGCGCGTGCCGGGCGATCATGTCGTAGTCGTAGCCGCTGTGGTTCGTCACGATCAGCGCCGCGTCGACGGAGGCCAGCGTCTCGCTCGTCACGCGCACGGAGGCCACCTTCAGGTGCCGGGTGTGCTCCGTCTCGGGGAACCGGGGGATGTTCGGATCGTTGTAGACGACCGAGGCGCCCTTCTGGCCCAGCAGCTCGAGAAGCTTGAAGGCGGGAGATTCGCGCGGGTCGTCGATGTCCTTCTTGTAGGCCAGGCCCAGCATGAGGATGCGCGCGCCCTCCAGCTTCTTGCCCTGTCCGCGCAGGCCCTCCTCGAGCTTGGCCAGCACGTAGTACGGCATCTGGATGTTGATCTCGCCGGCCAGGTCGATGAAGCGGGTATTGAACTGGAACTCGCGGGCCTTCCAAGACAGGTAGAACGGATCGATCGGAATGCAGTGCCCGCCGAGCCCCGGCCCCGGGTAGAACGCCTGGAACCCGAAGGGCTTGGTCGCCGCGGCGCCGATGACCTCCCACACGTCGATGCGCATGCGGTCGAGGCACATCTTCAGCTCGTTGACGAGGGCGATGTTGACGCAGCGGTAGATGTTCTCGAGCAGCTTGGCGGCCTCGGCGGCCTCGCAGGAGGAGACCTCGACCACCCGGTTCACCGCCTCGCCGTAGAGAGCCGCCGCGGCCCGCAGGGAGGGCGCGTCGATGCCCCCGACGATCTTGGGGATCTGCTCGATCGAGAAGTCCTTGTTGCCCGGGTCCTCGCGCTCCGGCGAGAAGGCGAGGAAGAAATCCGTCCCGCACTTCAAGCCGCGCCGCTCGAGCTCCGGCTTCATGATCTCGCGCGTCGTGCCGGGATAGCTCGTGCTTTCCAGGATGACGACCTGCCCGCGGCGCAGCGTCGCGCCGATCGCCTTCGCGGTCTGGCGGATGGCCGACACGTCCGGCTTGCCCTCCACGGTGAGCGGGGTCGGCACGCAGACGAAGATCGCGTCCGCCGAGGCGAGGCTGCGGAAATCCGTCGTCGCGAGCAGCTGCTTGTTGGCGAGGTGCTTGGCGATGTCGGCGGACGGCACCGACCGTATATAGGACCGGCCCTTGTTGAGCGAGTCGATCTTCGACCGGTCGACGTCGCAGCCGATGACGCGGAATCCCTTGGACGCGAACAGCCGCAGCAGCGGCAGGCCGACGTAGCCCAGCCCCATGACGGCGACGCGCGCCTCGCGGGCCGGGAGCTTGGCGAGCAGCCCCTCGAGCGCGGACGCGGCGTGTGCGGCCCCGCTCGCGGCGGCGGGATCCCTCGTCAACGTCGTGTTTTTCGGTGCCATATCTCTTTTGTCTCCCCTCTGCGGTCTTCGCACGCCATCGTACCACGCCGGTATCTCCGCCTTGGGACGGCCGCGTAACGATCTTGCGACCGCCGGGCGTCACAGGATTCACGCCCAGCCTTTACGGCCGCGCGATGGCCCCGCTGCGTCGGCGCCGTTATAATCCGCCCATGTGCGGAATAGTGGGCTATGCCGGTTCGCAGCAGGCCGTGCCGATCCTTCTCGAGGGATTGAGGCGGCTCGAGTATCGCGGCTACGACTCCGCGGGCGTCGCCGTCGTCTCCGGCGGCGCGCTCGCCGTCGCGCGAAGCGTGGGCAAGCTGTCGAGCCTGCACGACCTGCTGGCGCGCCGGCCGCTGGACGGCCAGATGGGGCTCGGCCACACGCGCTGGGCGACCCACGGGGGCCCCTCGGAGGCCAACGCGCACCCGCATGTCGACTGCGCCGGGCGGATCGCGGTGATCCACAACGGGATCATCGAGAACTATATGGCGCTCAAGGAGGCCCTGTCGGCGCGCGGCCATGTCTTCGCCTCCGCGACCGACACCGAGGTGCTGCCCCACCTCATTGAGGAGGCGCTGGCGGAAAGCGGCGTTTCGGCGCCCGCGGCGGCGGCCCTCGCCGAGGCCGCGCTCGCGGATGCCGTGCGCGCCGTCCTCAAGCAGGTGCGCGGCGCCTACGCCCTCGCCGCGATCTGGTCGCAGGCCCCGGGGGTGATCGTCGCCGCCAAGAAGGACTCTCCGCTCGTCGTCGGTCTCGGCGACCGGGAGAATTTCATCGCCTCGGATGTCCCGGCCCTTCTCAAGCACACCCGGCGGGTGGTGTACCTCGAGGACGGGGAGTCGGCCGTCATGCGCGGCGACCGCTGCGCGTTCTTCGACGCCCTGGGCCTCGAGATCAAGAAGGTCCCGTCGGAAATCTCGTGGGACAGCTCGGCGGCCGAGAAGGGCGGCTACCGTCACTTCATGCTCAAGGAGATTCACGAGCAGCCGCGCTCCGTGGAGAACACCTTGCGCGGCCGCCTCGGCGGCCTGGGCGAGGAGACCGGCCTGACCCCGGAGCTGCTCCGGGGCGTCAAGCGCGTCCAGATCGTCGCCTGCGGCACGTCCTGGCACGCCGGCATCGTCGGGAAATACCTGCTGGAGCGCCACGCGGGCGTCTCCACCGCGGTCGAGACCGCTTCCGAGTTCCGTTACCGCCGCCCGGTACTCGAGCCGGATACGCTCGTGATCGCCATCAGCCAATCCGGGGAGACGGCCGACACTTTGGCCGCCGTGCGCCTCGCCCGGGAGGAGGGGCTCAAGGTGCTCTCGATCGGCAACACCGTCGGCGCGGCGATACCGCGCCAGGCGGACTTCAACTTCCACACGTTCTGCGGCCCGGAGTGCGGCGTCGCGTCGACCAAGGCCTTCGCGGGTCAGCTCGTCGCGCTGAGCCTCGTCGCGCTGCACGCGGGAACGGCCCGGGGCTTCATGCCCGAGGCGCAGGCGCGGGATTGGGCCGCGGAGCTTCAGCGCCTTCCCGGCCTCCTGCGGCGGACCCTGGCTCTCGAGGACAAGATCCGCGCCGTCGCCGCCGAGCTGCGCGCGGCCCGGCACGTCCTCTTCATCGGACGCGGCGTCAACTACGCGACGGCCCTGGAGGGAGCGCTGAAGCTCAAGGAGATCTCCTATATCCACGCCGAAGGCTTCGCCGCCGGGGAGATGAAGCACGGGCCGCTGGCCCTGATCGACCCGGGAATGCCGGTCGTCGCGATCGCCACGCGCTCGGACGTGCTCGAGAAGACCCTGTCGAACATCGAGGAGGCCAAGGCGAGAGGCGCGCGCCTGATCGCGCTCTGCACGGAGGGCGATCGCCGGCTCCGGGGCATGGCGGACCACATCCTCGAGCTGCCGCCGGTGGGAGAGCACCTCTCGCCGATCCTCAACATCCTCCCGCTGCAGCTGCTCGCGTATCACGCCGCCGACCTGCGCGGCTGCGACGTCGATCAGCCCCGCAACCTGGCCAAGAGCGTGACCGTCGAATAGCGGGCGCTAATCGCGCTCGTACTCCTCGTCGCGAAGGGCCGCGGTCTCCAGGCGGCGGGCGGCGTAGCCGTTCAAGCCGCCCAGGGACTTCCACACCAGCAGGCGGGCCCTCTGCGAGGGCGAGAGGAAGGCGGCGAAGCCGGCGTCGAAATGCTCGGTGCTCTCCGCGATGGCGCGGTGGATCTGCAGCACCTGCTCCAAGGTTTCCTCCACCTCGCGCTCGGAGGCGTTGTCGGACACCTGGGCCTGGAGCTTCACCATCTCGCTGCGCAGCAGCTCGCGCAGGGGCTTCAGCCGCGCCGCCCTTTCGTTCTCCAGCGCCGTGAACCGGCGGGACTGCTCCTCGCTGAGCCCCAGCTTGTCCTTCCATTGCCGGCCGGGCTCGACGCCGCGCTCCAGCGGAAATTCCAGGACGGGATCGGGGACGGCCGCGAGCGCCGAGGGGACGGCCGCGGCCAGCAGAAAACCGAGCATGATGTTCATCGAATCCTCCTCGCCGCGAGGGCGTCGCCCCTATTCTAAGCGGGGCGCCGGCTTCCGGCCACTGCCTGCGGGTAACGCCTTTGCGTCCGCAACGTGACGGAGGACATTCGGACCGGAAATTTGATAATTTCCGGTTCTCATGAGGGAATCCAAGACCCCCGCTTTGGTCGTCGGCATCGGCGCCTCCGCCGGAGGCGTCGACGCCTTCGTCGAGCTGCTGCGGCAGCTTCCCGGCGACACCGGCCTCGCCTACCTCTTCCTGCTTCACATGAGCCCGGCGCACAAGAGCCACCTGAGCGAGATTCTGGGCCGGGCGTCGAAGATGCCGGTGCGGGAGGCGCGCGACGGCGTCCGCCTGGAGGCGAACCGCGTCTACGTGATGCCTCCCGACGCCGCGATGACCTTGCGCAACGGCCGTCTCAAGCTCGACCCCTTGCCCGCGAGCGCTCGCAATCCGATCGACCTCTTCTTCCGCTCGCTCGCGCGGGACCAGAAGGCCCGCGCGATCGGCGTCGTGCTCTCCGGCATGGCGTCCGACGGCACGGCCGGCCTCGAGGAGATCAAGGCCGCGGGCGGCATCACCTGCGTCCAGGACGTCAAGTCCGCGGCCTATCCCGGCATGCCCCGCGCCGCCGTCGCCGCCGGCTTCGCCGACATCGTCCGCCCGCCCAAGGGCCTCGCCCGCGAGCTGATCCGCCTCGGGCGGCACCCGCTGACCCGGGTCGAGGCCGACGGCGACGCCGCGATCTTCGCCGACGCCGCCGCGCTCGGCGGCATCTTCTCTTTGCTTCGCTCGACGGGGGGCGTGGATTTCTCCCTGTACAAGCCCTCCACGCTGCGCCGCCGCATCTCGCGCCGGATGTTCCTGCTCAACCTCGCCCGCCTCAAGGACTACCTGGCCTTCCTCAGGACGAGGCCGGCCGAGGTGCACGCCCTTTGCAACGACCTCCTCATCAACGTCACCTCCTTCTTCCGCGATCCCAAGGCGTTCGAGGTCCTGAAGAAAAGGGTCTTTCCCCGCATCGTCAAGGGGCACCACGCCAACGCGCCGGTGCGCGTCTGGGTGGCCGGCTGCGCGTCGGGCGAGGAGGCCTACTCCATCGCCATCGCCTATCAGGAGTTCATGCGCGAACGGGGCGCGAGCATCCCGGTCCACATCTTCGCGACCGACATCAGCGACGAGGCCGCCGCCAAGGCCCGCAAGGGGCTGTACCCGGAGAGCATCGCGTCCGCGATGAGCGCGGATCTCCTGCGCCGGTACTTCGTCAAGTCCGCGCAGGGCTATCAGGTCGTCAAGCAGCTGCGGGACATGTGCATCTTCGCCCATCATGACGTCACCTCCGATCCGCCCTTCGCCAACCAGGACGTGATCAGCTGCCGCAACCTGCTCATCTACCTGGAGCCGGTCCTGCAGAAGACCGTGCTGTCCACCTTCCATTACGCCCTGCGGCCGGAGGGCTGCCTCCTGCTGGGCGGAGCCGAGACCTTGGGCCCCTCCGCGGACCTTTTCGTCGACATCGACAAGAAGGTCAAGATCTTCGGGAAAAAGCCCGTCCGCGCCTCGCATCTCGACCTCGTCTCGGGCCGGATCGGCGCCTCCCGGCTTCAAGCCGCGGCCGGACCTTCCCCTGCGCGCGCGCTCAAGCCGCCGCCGGGCGACGCGCTCGCCGTCGCCGACCGCCTGATCCTGGGCCGCTTCGCTCCGGCCGGAGTGCTGCTCGACGGCGACCTGGAGATCCTCCAGTTCCGCGGCGACACCGGCCGCTACCTGAAGACCGCTCCCGGCAAGGCGAGCCTGAACCTTCTGCGCATGGCCCCCGAAGGCCTGCGCCTGGACCTGCAGCTCCTCGTCAAGAAGGCCTTCAAGGCCCGCCAGCCCGTGCGGAAGAACAACGTATGGGTCCGTCTGGACCGCCGCAGCCGCCTGGTCAACCTCGAGGCGGCGGCGTTCGACGTCCCCCCCGGAAAGGAACGCTACTGCCTGCTGTCCTTCCTGCCCGCCGCTCCCGTTCCCGACGCGGGAGCGAAGCCGGCGAAGGAGCCGCGGAACTCGCTGTTTCTTAAGCTCAAGCGGGAGCTCAACGAGACCAAGGCCTATCTCCAGACCCGCATCGAGGAGTCGGAGAGCCGGAACGCCTCGCTGAACATCGACAATGAGGAGGTCATCTCCAGCAATGAGGAGCTGCAGAGCGCGAACGAGGAGCTGGAGAGCTCCCGCGAGGAGCTGCAGACCGCCAATGAGGAACTCAACACGCTCAACGACGAGCTGCGCAAGCAGAACGCCGCCTTGATCCAGCTCGGCGGCGACCTCGACAACGTCCTCGAGAGCCTCGCCATCCCCGTCGCTTTGCTCGGCCTCGACCTGCGCATCCGCCGCGTCACTTTGCTCGACGACACCCCGCTCGCCCTCGCCCAGGCGGACGCCGGGCGCTCGATCCTCGACATCCAAAAGAGGCTCGGCGTCGCCGGTCTCGAGGAGAAGGCGCTGCGGACGCTGAAGACCTCGCGCGGCCAGGACCTCGAGCTCACCGGCCAGGACGGCCGCTGGTACAAGCTGCGCATGCGGCCCTACAAAACCGCCCAGGGCAGGATCGAGGGCATCGTCCTGGCGCTGCTCGACGCCGACGTGGCCAAGCGCGGCCTGCTCGAGCTGCAGGACGTCATGGAGCAGTCGATGGCGATCCTCGATTCAGAGCTGCGCGTGCAGTCGGCCAACAGGCGCTTCTACGAGCTGTTCCGCCTGACTCCGCGGCGGGCCCAGGGACGGCCGTTCATCGAGCTGGCCGGCGGGAAAGGCGCCGGCCCCGCCTTGCTCAAGCGCCTGCGCGCCGCCCTCGTCGACGGGACGCCGTTTCGCGGCTTCGAGCTGGACCGACGCTTGCGCCACCTGGGCCAGCGCGTCCTGCGCCTGGGCGCGGTGCGCGTCCCCGACGCGGGGCGCGCCGCCCTCTACGTCGGCGTCAAGGACATCACCGACGTTTGGCGGGCGGAGACCGCGAAGCGCCTGGCGGAGCGCGAAAGGACCCAAAGGGAGTTCATCGCCAACGTGTCCCACGAGCTTCGCACCCCGGTGACGGCGATCAAGGGATTCGCCCAGACCCTCAAGCACGGCGGCTTGGACGACAATAAGCACCGCCGAAGCTTCGTCGACGCCATCGAGCGCAACGCCGACCGCCTCAAAGGCCTGATCGACGCCCTACTGCGCATCTCGGAGCTCGACGAACGGCCTCTTCCTCGCCGCGGCAAGGTCCCGCTGCGCGCGCTGGTCCGCAGGTGCGCGGCGTCCGCCGGCGCGTCCGTGCGCGTCGACGTGCCCGCCGCGCTCGAGGTGTCGGCCGAACGCGGCCAGATCCGGGAGGTCCTGGGCAGCCTCATCGGCAACGCCGTCAAGTTCGGCCGCCCGGGCTCGCCGGTGCTCGTCAAGGCCCGCCCGGCCGGCGGCGAGGCCGTCGTCACCGTCGAGGACCGGGGCATCGGAGTCCCGGAGCGGGACTTCCCGCATCTCTTCGAGCGCTTCCACCGCGGCCGCAACGCCAGGGGCTTGCCGGGCTCCGGGCTCGGCCTGTCGATCGCCCAGCAGATCGTCGCCGCCCACGGCGGACGCATCTGGGCCGACGAACGCCGGCGGCGCGGCGCCGCGTTCCACTTCACGCTGCCACTCGCCACGAGGCGCTGAGCGCTCAGGCGGCGAGGCTCACGGGAGGTCCACCACGAACAGGCAGGTCTGGCGGGGCTCGGACTCCGGGCGGCGCGGGCGGACGCGGACGACCGCCTGCCGGCGGCCCGCCTGATAGCCGGTCCACTCGTACGACCAGCACCCGTCGCCGCGCCGGCAGGGGCGCCACGCGTCCTCATCGATGGAGATCTCCAGCCCTTCGATCGAGGAGTCCAGGACCTGGTACTCGCTCTCCGGGAAGTAGCTGCGCTGGCCGATCCGCGGATGCTCGACGGATATCTCCGGAGCGACGTCGGCCGCGCCGAAGGTATCCCACAGCTTGAAGCTCATGGGCGCGGGCTCGCGCCTCGCAACGTCCAGGACCGCCGCGCCTCCCTCTCGTGATTTCACCGCTCGTCTCATGTCATCCTCCCTGCTAATGCGCCCGCGCCGCGACGGCCAGGGGCAAGGTGATCGTGAACACGCAGCCTTTGCCCGGAATATCGCGGGCCGCGAGCGTCCCGCTGTTGAGCGCCACGGCGCGGCGGCTGATCGCCAGGCCGAGGCCCAGCCCCGACCGGTCGGTCCCCTTCTGGGTGAAGGGCTCGAAGAGCTCCGAAATCATTCCGGGCGGCAGCCCGCCGCACTGATCCTCCACCTCGAGGACCGCGGTTTGCCCCTTCTCCAGCCCCCGCACGCGCACGGTCCCGCCGGGCGGCGTGAACTTGACGGCGTTGCCCACCAGATTCGCCAGGGCGGAGACGAGGTACTCGGGATCCGCGATGACCGCCAGCCGCGGCTCCACGCGGACGGAGAGCCTCACGTACTTGAGGCGCGCCGCCTCGGCGGCCGAGGCGGCGACCTCCCGGACCGTCTCCGCGATATGGACCAGCCGCCGCCGGGCGTGCGGCTCCTTATGGAAGCGCACCTTGTTGTCGGCCCGATCGAGCATGTTCTTCATATGCTGGAGATTGCGGTCGAGCAGCGCGCCGGCGGCGTGGTCCCCGGGGGACTTGCGGATCATGGCCTGGGCGACGAAGACGCAGGCCAGGGCGTTGCGCAGCTCATGGACGAGGAAGCCCATGCGGGTGGCCGCGTCGAAATTCACCGTGCTCCCCCGCGCTCGTTTATGCCGCATGAGCCGATTATAGGCGCCGCCGGGGGGCGCGGCCATGGAGCGAGTGTAACCGTTTCGTCTGCCGGGCATGCACGGCGGCCGGTTCCCAATTCCGTCATGCAATTGGTAAGGAACGGTCAACGGCGCCTGCGCTACCATGAGGCGAAGGCGGACCCCACACTCAGGAGGCGGACATGCAGAGGATTCCGACGGCGGACTTGTCGAAGGCGTCGCGCAGGACGAAGGAGCAGCTCGAGACGGTCCAAAGGAAGATGGGCCGGATCCCGAACCTCCACGCGACGATGGCCCACTCCCCGGCCGTGCTCAACGCCTACCTGCGCCTGCACGACGCGCTCTCCCAGACCTCGCTCGACACGCGCCTGCGCGAGCTGCTGGCCGTGGCCGTCGCCGCGGCCAACGACAGCGAGTACTGCCTGGCCGCGCACACCGAGATCGGCCGCAACCTCCGGGTCGACGAGGCCGAGCTGCTTCACGCCCAGGAGGGCGAGTCCACCGACGCGAAGACGTTGGCCGCGCTCCGCTTCGCCAAGGCGCTGGTGCGCAAGCAAGGCCGGGTCGGCGACGAGGAGGTCGCCGCCCTGAAGGCGGCGGGCTACGGCAACGCCGCGGTGCTCGAGATCGTCGCCTCGACGGCCATGAACATCTTCACCAACTACTGCAACCACGTCGCCGGAACGAAGGTGGATTTTCCGCCGGCGCGCGTCCCGGAACCTCTTTAGCTCGTGTATCCCCATCCGCAGAGGAGACCCCCATGATAGAAGCACCGTTGAAGACGGTCGGAATCGATTACCCCCGCTCCGGCGACGCGATCGCGCCCGGGCAGCCGTACAGCTTCCGCGTCAGCGCCCCGGCCGACGCGAAGGAGGTGCGCCTCTCGATCGATGACGGGGACTGGAAGCCCTGCCGCAAGGACGACGGCCACTGGTGGTTCGACTGGTCGGCGCAGGCCGAGGGCGAGCATATCGCCGTGTCCCGGGTGATCGAGTCCGACGGCTCGATGCTCGTCACCCAGCCGATCGTGTTCAAAGTCCGGCCCTGATCGACCGGCGCGGCGGCCCGGGGACGGCTCCCGGGCCGCCCGCCGCCTCTCCTCCCCCCAAGCCCCTTCCCCCCGCGCAGCCCCCGCCGCGGACCGGTGACCGCCAGGTGACGGTTTCATGGCGGCCCCATGAAGCAACACATCCGTAACATGCGAAATATATCCTCAACACATGCGTTTCCTCCTTCTTCTGCTCGGCTTGGGGCTGGCCGCGCCCGCGCGCGCCTCCTCTCCGGCGGGAGGCATCGAGCCGGCCCGGATGCAGAGCCTGCTGCAGGGGTTCGTCGACAAGCTCTACCTGAAGGCGTTCCGGCACCTCGGAGACGAGCGCGATTTCGACCACGGCCACGTCCTCTACGCGCCGGGCTCCAAGGCCCCGGTGGCCATCCTCTACCATACCCAGGAGCTGGCCAAGGACGAGCCGCCGGGCAGCGATTTCGGCTACCTGGATGCCTCCGCGCGCAACTGGATCCAATGGGTGGACCGGGGCGGCATCGAGAACGCCGACGCCTACGAGCGGCGCGAGTTCCCGGACACCGCCTACTGGCGCTGGTTCCAGGCGGAGCGGGTCCCCGTTTTGCGGGAGTATCGTACGATCGTCGACAAGATGCTCGACCCCGCCCGCCTCGGCGCGGAAACGAGCGAAAGCCTGCAGCTGGTGTTCACCCGCTTCGACTGCGCCGCCCCGCCCTCGCCGTCCCCCCTCAAGTCCCCCATCGACATCAAGCTGCCGACCGGCGAGCGGGTGTGCCTGGCCTTGAGCGCGTCCTAATAGCTTTACCTTTCATCCATGGGATCGCGCTCGCATTACGAGTAACCTCCTAATAGCCGTTGCGACGGGGAGGAATGGCCTATGGAGGATCCTCGGGAGGATTTCCGCGGCCGGTCGGCGCTCGAGAGCTGGCTCTGGGCGTGCGGCGCGGCCGCCGTCTACTACGCGCTCGCGCGCGTGGGCTGGCCGGCCTCGGGCTTCGCCGTCGCCGCGGGGGCGCTCTGGGGACCGGCCGCCGCCGCCGGGGTCTTCCTCGGCGCCTTCCTCGCCGATCAGCGCCCCCCGGCCGCCTCGGCTCTCGCCGCCGCTCTCGCCGCCGCGCAGGCCCTGCTGGGCGCGGCCCTGCTCCGGCGGCCCTGGGCGCGGGGGCGCCCCGGCCCGCCGCCCGGCGCCGAGCTGCTCATCCTGATGATCGAGAGCGTGCGCGAATACGCGATCTTCCGGCTCGATCCGGCGGGCCGCGTGAGCGGCTGGAGCCGCGGCGCGGAGCTCATCTTCGGCCGCGCCCCCGAGGAGACGCTCGGACGGCCGTACGGGCTCCTGCTCGCCTCCGCGGACGAGGGGCGGGCGCAGCTCGAGGAGGCCTCCCGCGGCGGGAGGTTTCAAGGCGAAGGCTGGTGCGTGCGCAAGGACGCCGGCCGGTTCTGGGGCGACATCGTGCTGACGTCGATGCGCGCGGAGTCCGGGGCCCTGCTCGGCTTCGCGGCCATCGTCCGCGACGCCACGAAGCGGCGCGCCGGCGCTCAGCTGCTCGAGAAGCGCGCCGCCGACCTGGGCCGCTCCAACCTCGAGCTCAGCCAGTTCGCCTACGTGGCCTCGCACGACCTCAGCGCCCCCCTGCACAAGGTCAAGGCCTTCGCCGAGCGCCTCAAGGACAAGGTCGAAAGCGGCCTCGACGACGAGGGCCGGGATTACCTCCGGCGGATGCTGCGCGCCGTGGACGGCATGCAGAGCCTCATCGACGCCCTGCTGGAGCTCGCGCGCGTCTCGACGCGCGGCGCCGCCGCGGAGGAGGTGGACCTCCGCGCGCTCGCCAAGGACGTCGTGGAGAGCCTCGAGCACATGAATCCGCGAGGCCGGGCGGCCGTGGAGATCGGAGACCTTCCCCGGATCCACGCCGACCCGCTTCAAATGCGCCAGCTTCTGCAGAACCTCGTCTCCAACGCCCTCAAGTTCCACAAGCCCGGCGCCGCGCCCAAGGTGAGCATCCGCGGGAGGGCCGTCGGCGACGGGCGTTGCGAGCTCGTCGTGGCCGACGACGGCATCGGCTTCGACATGAAATTCGCGGAGAGGATATTCCAGCCGTTTCAGCGCCTGCAGGCGCCCTACGAGTACGAGGGCACCGGCATGGGGCTGGCGATCTGCCGGAAGATCGCGGAGCGCCACGGCGGCACGATCGCGGCGAGCGGCGCGCCGGGCCGGGGAGCCGAGTTCAAGGTCGTGCTGCCGATTTCTCAGGAAGGGAGGATGGAATGCCAGCCCCAAGAAAAAGCGTGCAGCTGATCATCGCCGAGGACGACGAGGACGACTACTTCCTCACGAAGAGCGCGTTCCAGAAGGCCGGCCTGCGCGAGGAGCTCGTCTGGGTCCGCAACGGCGAGGAGCTTCTCGACCGCCTGCGGCGCGGCGCGGGCGCGCGCCTCGTGATCCTGGACCTGAACATGCCGCGCATGGACGGACGCGAGGCCCTCGCGCGCATCAAGGGCGATCCGGAGCTGCGCCGGATCCCGATCATCGTCATGACGACCTCGAACGCGGAGGAGGACATCGCGCGCTCATACGATCTCGGCGCCTGCTCGTATATCCACAAGCCGGTGACCTTCGCGGATTTCGTCGCGGCGGCCGATACTCTGAAGCGCTATTGGCTCGAGGTGGTCGAGCTGCCGGACGCGGGAGGCGTGACATGGACAAGAATATAAGGATCCTCCTGATCGAGGACGACCCCGATTACACCTTGCTGATGAACCTCTACATCGACGAGGCCTGCGGCGCGTCGATGCAGCACGAGGTCGTCAACGCCGCGAGCCTGGCCCAGGGGCTCGACCACCTCGCGCGCAGGGAGTTCGACATAGTCCTCCTCGATCTCATGCTTCCCGACAGCCAGGGGCTGGACACCTTGGCCGAGCTGCGGCGGCGCGCGCCGGGCGTGCCCGTCGTCGTGCTCACCAACATGGCCCTCGAGGAGACGGGCCTGAAGGCGATCGGCGCCGGCGCGCAGGACTTCCTGATCAAGAGCAAGGTCGACCAGCAGCAGCTCAGCAGGGCGGTCGGCTTCGCGCTCGAGCGAAGCCGGCTTTACCGCCAGATGGAGAGCCTCGTCAGCGCCTCGCCCGACGGCATCGTGATCGTCGACGCCGAGCGCATGGTCCGCTTCGCCAATCCCGCGGCGCTGGCCATGTTCAACCGCCGGCCGGAGCAGATGCAGGGCCGGCTCTTCGACTTTCCCCTTCCCGAGGAGGGCTCGACCGAGGTCAAGCTCCCCGGCCCCAAGGAGGAGCTCACGGCCGAGCTGAGGCTGGCTCCGCTGGAATGGCGGGGCGCCCCCGCGCGCCTGGTCGCGGTCCGCGACATCACGGAGCTGCGAAAGCTCGAGCAGATACGCGCGGAGATCAAGGAGCGGCGGCGGATGGATCAGCTCAAGGACAAGCTCCTGAGCACCGTGTCCCACGAGCTGCGCACGCCTTTGAGCATCATCAAGATGGCCGTCGGCACGATCCGCGACCGCCTGGCCGGCCCGCTCACCCCGGACCAGGAGAAGATGATCCGCACGGCCGACCGCAACATCTCGCGCCTGGCCCGAATCCTGTCGAACTTCCTCGACCTCTCCCGCCTCGAGTCCGGCAGCGCCTTCGTCGACCTCGCCCCGCTGGACCCCGGCGAGCTGGTCCGGGAGATCGCCGACGACCTGCGCATGACCTACAAGAGCCGGAACATCTCCCTGATCGTCTCCGCGGCGAAGGGGCTGCCGAGCGTGCGCGCCGACCGGGACATGATCACCCAGGTCCTCGCGAACCTGCTCGACAACGCCCTGCGCTATGCGCGCGAGCGCGTGGAGATCCGCCTGCGCCGCGAAGGGGAGGAGGTCGTCGTCGGCGTGATCGACGACGGCTCGGGCATTCCCGAGGGCAAAGGCTCGGATCTCTTCAACAAGTTCGTTCAGCTCGACCGGCCCAAGGGCGGCGAGGGCTACAAGGGCACGGGCCTCGGCCTGGCCATCTGCCGGGAAATCATGACGCTCAACGCGGGCCGCATCTGGGCGGAGAACGTCAAGGGCTGGGGGGCGGGGTTCTTCATCGCGCTGCCGGCCGCCGCGCGGGCCGAGGCGTCCGCCGCCGGAGGCAAACATGACGCATCTTCAAAATAGGCGCGTGCTCATCGTCGACGACGAAAGCGACCTGACCGAGGCGCTCGCGATCCGACTTTCCTCCGGTTGGGGCTTCACCGTCGCCGTCGCCCACGACGGCGAGGAAGGCCTGCGCAAGGCCGCGGCCTTTCGGCCGGACATGATCCTGCTCGACATCGCGATGCCGCACGTCGACGGCTGGGAGATGTGCCGCCGCCTGCGGGACGACCCGGAGACCCGCTTCATTCCGATCGTGATCATGACGGCCTGGTCGACCGACGATCTCCACCGGCACGCTTTGGAGGAGGGCGTGACCAAGGTGCTGCTCAAGCCCGCCGATGACGACGAACTGCTCAGCGTCCTGCGCTCCGCGGCGGGGACGGTCCGCCCGCCCGAAGCCGTCGCCTCCGGCGGCGTCCGGGGGCCGGAGCGGCGCAAAAACCAGCGGCGCCGCGGCGACGCCCGCCGCCGCCACCGCTAGGGCAGGCGGGGCAGGGGGCGGGCGGGGTTGCCGAAGACGCGGGCCTTGGCGGGGACGCTGCGCGTCACCGCCGCGCCGATGCCGATGAAGGCGTCCTCGCCGACGGAGATCTTCTGGACCAAGGAGCAGCCGGGCGCGAGCCAGGAGTTCGCCCCGACGCGGACCGACCCGCTGACCTCGACGCAGGCCGTGAGCATCGCCCCCCGCCCGATGCGGCAATTGTGGGAGACGTGGCAGTGGTCGTCGATCTTGACGTGGTCCTCGAGCACCGTGTCGCCGAGGGCGCCGCGGCACACGGTGCTCAGGCTGCCGATCTCCACGTGATCCCCGATGAGCACGCGGCCCATGTGGATCATCCGCAGCGGCCGGTTCTGCTCGTCGCGCTCGAAGCCGAAGCCGGACTCGCCGATCACCGCGCCCGACCGGATGTCGCAGTGCCGGCCGATGCGGGTGCCGCTCTTGATCACCGCCAGGCTCCCGATCCGCGTTCCCTCCCCGATCGTCACGCCGTTCTCGACGACGGCGTGCGGGGAGACGAGCGCCGACGGATGCACCTGCGGCGGCGAGTCGTCCTCCTCGAAGCCCGGGGCGGCCTGCAGCAGATGCTGGGCGAGGATGAACGCCAGCCGGGGCTTCTCCGCGCGCAGCACGCTCAAGGCCTCGCCGGCGGGCGGCTCGGAGGCGAACACCGTGCCGGCGCAGTCCTCCCCGGGACGAAGATCGCGCGCGAACGATAGGCCGTGCCCGGTGAGCGCGTCCAGGCCGCACAGCTCGCGGATCTCCCGGTCCGCGCCCCAGAGCTCGAGCCCCAGGTCCCGTCCGAGCCGCGAGGCGAGTACCGGCCGCAGGAGGTTCTTGCCCATGCCGCGCTCAGGCCTGAGGGACGGCCTCGGGCCGCGCCGACTCGGGGCGCGCCGCACCCTGCTTGCGCCGCACGAAGGCGGCGAGCCGGGCCACCGAGTCGAAGTTCTCCGGCCGGACCTCGCTTTGCTCCACGCGCACGCCGAAGCGCCGGACCAGGAAGGCCGCCAGCTCGACGACGCCGAGCGAGTCGATGATCCGCTCGCGCAGCAGCGAGACGTCGTCGCCGTGCGTGAAGCCCTCCTCGCTGTACAGAAGATCGGTCGCGATGAAGCCCCGGATGGCGGTCTCGATGAGGTGATCGTTCGTGTTTTCCATGGTCTGCCTCCCGTTCACGCGTAGGCCGGCTTGGCCGGCTCGAGGATCGGCGGGCTCAGCCGCAGATACTCGGTGGTCCGCCTCTTGCCCTCGATGTCGTCGAACACCCGCTGCACCTGGACCTCCGGCATGCCCATCCCCCGGGCGACCTCGCCGGCCGGTATGCGGTTCTCCGCGGCGAACCAGATCGGGTCGAGCATCGAGAACGGGAGCCGGAAGAAGAACTCCTGCTGATCGCATGGGGCGCTGTAGGTGTCGGTCGTCGGGGTGCGGCGTTGGATGCTCTCCGGCACGCCGAGATGGCGGGACAGCTGATACACCTGGGTCTTGAACAGGTGCGCGATGGTCTGGATGTCCACCCCCCCGTCGCCGTGCTTGACGAAGAAGCCCTGGGCGTGCTCGTTCTTATTCGAGGTGCCGACGACGGCGAACTGGCGTGCCTCCGCGTGGAAATAGAGCGTGCTCATGCGCGAGCGCTGCTTGAGGTTCGAGGCGGCCACGATCTCGAGCATCTCTCGCGCGCCCAGGGGACGGGTCTCCTCGCGGCCGTCGGGCGTGACGACCGTGACGGAATAGATGTTGAAGGTGCCCGCCTCGAGGAGATCCGCCGGCAGCACGATCTTGGCCTTGTAGCCCTTCGCGGCGTCGTAGCCGGGGTAGACCCGCCGGATGGCGTCGTCGCGGCGGCGGTAGCAGTCGAAGCCCTCGAGCGCCTGGGTGATGTCCTCCAGGACCGGCTCGACGCCGAAGACGGACGCGAGCTCGCGGGCGAGCGTCTCGCTGATGGGATCGGAGTCCCGGTCCGGCATCATCACGGCGACGACGTTGCCGGCGCCGAAGGCGCGCACCGCCAAGGCGAGCACGACGGCGGAATCGATGCCGCCGCTGATGCCGACGACCGCCCCCCGGCGCTTCATCTCGCGGCGGACGTTGCGGCGCAGGAACTCCACGATCCGGGCCGTCTCCGCCGCCGGATCGATATCGACGAGGCTCTGATTGAAGCGCGTCATGATTTATCCTCTCTTGTGATGGACGTTCAGCCGGAACACCTTCACCGGGTCCTTCGGCCCGAGCGTCAGCGGCCGCTGGGCGTTCTTCACGAACAGATGATTCAGGAGCTGCGTCGAGACGATCCCCGCCACCGCCATGTCGTCCGTCTCCCCGAGGCGCGCGCCGCCTTCGATCTTGCGCGCCAGCTGCGCGACCGCGCCGGGACGGAACAGGCCGGCGTCGCCGAGCGCGCGCGGGCCTAAAAGCTCGCGCACGTACTCCGGCGCGCCGGCATGGAAGAAGCTGCGGTGGATCGGCGCGCGATACGGCCGCTTGGGCCGGCGGCTGATGATGTCCGGCAGCCAGGGGCCGGCGGCGGCCTTCAGCAGGCGCTTTTCCCGCAGCCCGTGCAGCTTCATGCGGGGATCGAGGCGGTTGCAGAACTCGGTCAGGCGCACGTCGAGGAAGGGAAAGCGCCCCTCGATGGAGTTGGCCATCCCCATGCGGTCGCCCTGAGAGGACAGCAGGTAATGCGAGAGGAAGATGCTGATCTCGAGATGCTGGGCGCGCGCGAGCGGACCCCAGCCGCCGAACCCGGCCGGCAGGGAGGCGGCGAGCCGGTCGAAATGGGGGGCCGGCGCCGCCTCGCCGCTGAGGAAGCGCCAGGTGCGAAGGTTGTTTCGCCACCGCACCGCGTGAGAGTACAGGGGCGAGCCGGTGTCGGAAAGCCCCTCCCCGAAGAAGGCCGCGAGGGTCTCGTGATGGCTCTGCCCCAGAGCCCCGATGTCCGGATAAAGGCGCTTGAGGAGCGCGGAGCGGCCCGTCGCGAGGGGCGCCCGCGCCCAGAAGCGGCGGACCTTGTCCTCCTTGAAGATATCGTAGCCCGCCAGGAATTCGTCGGCGCCTTCCCCGGTGAGGACCACCTTGAAGCCCTTCTCGCGCACCAGGCGGGACAGCAGGAACATCGGCGCGGGAGCCGTGCGCATCATCGGCGCTTCGGCGTGCCAGACCACTTCGGGAAACACCCGGCCGATGTCCGCGTGCGTCGCCTTGACGACGTGGTGCTCGGTGCCCAGGTGGGCGGCCATCTCGCGCTGGAAGGAGCTCTCGTCGAACTGCGCGTCGTCGAAGGCGATCGAGAAGGTCGAAAGTCGGTTCGCCGCGCCGCGCCGCACCACGGCGGCGATGGCCGAGGAGTCGAGGCCGCCGCTCAGGTAGGCCCCCACCGGCACGTCGGCCCGCAGCCGGATACGGCAGGCGTCGGTCAGGAGGGCCCGGAACTCCTCGACGACCTCCTCGAAGCGGCGCGGGGCCGCGGGACGGGACGCGTCGGGAAAGCTGTTCTCCCAATACCGCTCGATGCGCGTGCCGCCCTCGTCCGAGAGCAGGAAGTGCCCGGGCGGGAGCTCGACGATGCCGCGAAAGGCGGTGTGAGGCGAGGTCGGAGCCCAGAAGAGGAAAATCTGCCGGACGACCTCCGGGTCGATCTCCGCCCGCGCGCGGCGGTCGCTAAGGATGGACTTGATCTCCGAGGCGAACAGGAGCGCGCCGCCGGGCGTCTCGGTGTAGAACAGCGGCCGCACGCCGAGCCGGTCGCGCCCGAGGAACAGGCGACGGCGCCGCGTATCCCAGATCGCGATGGCGAACTGGCCGTTGAGGCGCTCCAGGCAGCGCGGGCCGTGGCGCTGGTAGAGGTGAAGGACGACCTCCGTATCCGTCCGCGTGCGGAACGTGTGCCCTTGCGCCTCGAGCTCCGCGCGCAGCTCGATGTAGTTGAAGATCTCGCCGTTGAAGACGATCCACAGGGTCTCGTCCTCATTGGCGATGGGCTGCCCGCCCCCGCTGAGGTCGATGATGCTCAGGCGCGCGCTGCCGAGCCCCGCCTCACGGTCCAGAAGGACGCCGAACTCGTCGGGGCCCCGGTGGCGCAGGGCGGCGAGCATCCGACGCAGGTCCGATTCGTCGGCCGCCGTCCGCCGGGTCCGGTCGAAGACCCCCGCGATGCCGCACATCAGCGCAGGTCCATACGGCGCAGCTTGCCGGAGGCGGTCTTGGGCAGTTCGGTGACGAACTCCACCGCGCGCGGCACCATGAACTCCTCCATGTGCTTGCGGCAGTGCGCGATCACCGCGGCCTCGATGAGGCCCGCGCCCGGAGCGACGATGAACGCCTTGACGGCCTGCCCCAGCTCCGGATGCGGTATGCCGATGACGGCCGCCTCCAGCACCCCGGGAATGCGGTAAAGGATATCCTCGGCCTCGCGGGGCGCGACCTTCCGTCCGCGGCTCTTGATCATGTCGTCCTTGCGGCTGACGAAGTAGTAATAGCCCTGCGCGTCCGTGTAGAACAGGTCCCCGCTGCAGCAGACCCGCTCCCCCGGCAGCGCGCCGGGACGGAAGCGCCGGGCGCTGAGCTCGGGCGCCCCCCAGTAGCCGCGCATCACGTGCCGCCCGCGCACGATGAGCTCGCCGGCCTCGCCGGGCCCGAGGCGCCGGCCTTCCTCGTCCTCGAGCCACAGTTCGGTCCCGTCGAGCGGCAGGCCGGAGGAGGCGGGCCGCGCGTCGACCTGGTCCGGCGGAAGATACATCGTCCGCGCGACCTCGGTGAGGCCGTGCATCAGGTAGAGCTCCGCGCCCGGGAAGAGGAGGCGCACGCTGCGGACCTGCTCGACGGGCAGGCCCGCCGCGGCGTTGGTCAGGTAGCGCAGCGCGGAGAGGTCCACGCCGTTGAGGTCCATGCTCAGCAGCCGCGCGAAGATCGAGGGCACCGCGGCGAAGCCGGTCGCCCCCTCGCGGGCCATCCTCTCGAGGACCAGCTCGGGGAAGGCGAAGGACTCCTCGAGCACCAAGGTCCCGCCGGCGGCGAACGTGGCGAGGAGCTGGTAGAGGCCGTAGCTGAACGCGAGCGGCAGGACGCTCAGCACCACGTCGCGCTCCGAGTGCTTCAGGTAGCGCGCGATCGTCTCCGCGGCGAAGACCATATTGCCGTGATCGCACATGACGCCCTTCGATTCTCCGGTCGTGCCGGACGTGTAGATCAGGCAGGCGAGGTCCAGGTCGATGGCGCGGACGGCGGGAACCTGGTCCGGGAACGAGGCCTGGACCGCGGCGAAATCGAGCAGCAGCGGATCGCTCGGACGGGGCGCGCCGCCGCAGGCGACGACCGTCCGCAGCGAAGGAGCCTCCTCCGGAAGGCGCTCGAGCAGACCCTGGCCCAGCGCGGCGACGTCGAGGATGACGGCGGAGGCGGAGCAATCGTTGAGGATGGCGAGCAGCTTATCGGGCTTGGCGCCGCGGCTGATCGCGACGAACGCCGCGCCGGCCTTCAGCGCGGCGAAGATGCCGATCACGCACTCCGGGGAGTTGTCGAGGTACAGCGCGACGCGGTCGCCGCGGCGCACGCCCTTCCCGGCCAGGGCGCCGGCCAGGCGGTTGGCCGACGCCTCCAGGCGCTCATAGGTGAACCGCCGCTCCCCGCAGACCAAGGCGGTCGCCTGAGGCCGCAGCGCGGCGCTTCTCCGCAGAAATTCCTGGACCAGCATATCACCTCTCCTGAACCGGTAGCGTCTGGCGCCAGTTTAGGAGGTTATGTCCCGCGTCACAATTGCGGGGAGGTGAAGCTTATGAGCCGGGTGATTGAACGTTCACGGCGAGCTCGCGCTCCATCTCGAGGACGGCGAGCGTCGTGCGCAGCGCGGCGTCGGGGTTCAGCGAGATGCTGTCGATGCCTTCCTCGACCAGGAACCGCGCGAACTCGGGGTAGTCGCTGGGCGCCTGGCCGCAGATGCCGATCTTGCGCCCCGCCGCCTTCGCCGCGCGGATGACCGAGGCGATCATCGCCTTGACGGCGGCGTCGCGCTCGTCGAAGAGAGGGGCTACGATCTCGGAGTCGCGGTCGACGCCGAGGATGAGCTGGGTGAGGTCGTTGGAGCCGATCGAGAAGCCGTCGAAGATCTTCGCGAACTCGGCGGCGAGGATCACGTTGCTGGGGATCTCGCACATCACGTACACCTCGAGGCCGTTCTCGCCCCGCTTGAGGCCGTGCTTCTCCATCTCGGCGAGCACCTTCTTCCCCTCCTCGACGGTGCGGCAGAAGGGGATCATCAGCTTGAGGTTCTTGAGGCCCATCGTCTCGCGGACCTTGCGCATCGCCCGGCACTCCAGAGCGAAGCCCTCGCGATAGCGCGGATGATAGTAGCGCGAGGCTCCGCGGAAGCCGAGCATCGGGTTCTCCTCGCGCGGCTCGAAGGCGGCCCCGCCGAGCAGCCCGGCGTACTCGTTGGTCTTGAAATCGCTCAGCCGCAGGATCACGGGCTTAGGATAGAACGCGGCCGCGAGCATGCCCGCGCCCTCGGCGAGCTTGTCCACGAAATAGGCCGGCTTGTCCTCGTACAGGGCGGTCAGCCGCGCGATCTCGGCGCGCGACGCCTCGTCCGCGACGCGCTCGGGATGAACCAGCGCCATCGGGTGGACGCGCACGGCGTTGGTGACGATGAACTCCATGCGCGCCAGGCCCACGCCGGAGTTCGGGATGCGCGCGAGGGCGAAGGCCTCGCGCGGATCGGCGGCGTTGAGCATGATGTCGGTGCGCGGCTTGGCGAGCCCCTTGAGGTCGGAGCGCTCGACGGCGAAGGGCAGGCGCTCGCCGTAGACGAAGCCCGTCTCGCCCTCGGCGCAGGAGACCGTGACCTCGTCGCCGTCCTTGATCGCCGCCGTCGCCGTCTCCGCGCCCACGACCGCCGGCAGGCCGAGCTCGCGGCTGACGATGGCCGCGTGGCAGGTCCTCCCGCCGCGGTCGGTCACGATCGCCGCGGCCTTCTTCATGATCGGCTCCCAATCGGGATCGGTCCTGCCCGTGACCAGCACCTCGCCGTCGCGAAGCTCGCCCAGGCGGCTCGCGTCCATGATGACGCGCGCCTTGCCGCAGGCGATCTTTCCCCCCACGCTGTGGCCCTCGGCCAGGACCGGGCCGCGGCGCTCGAGGCGGTAGGTTTCGATGAAGTCCGTCCGCCGGCGCGACTGCACGGTCTCCGGGCGGGCCTGCACGATATAGAGCTTGCCCGTCAGGCCGTCCTTGGCCCACTCGATGTCCATCGGGCAGGGCTGCCCCTTCTTCGCGGAGTAGTGCTCCTCGATGGCGCAGGCCCAGCGCGCCAAGGTCAGGATGTCCTCGTCGCCGGCCGCGAAGCGTTCCCGGTCGGACGGCGGCACCGGCGCGCTCCGGGTCCCGCCCGCGGCGTAGACGATCTTGATCTTCTTGCTCCCCGCGGTCTTCTGGAGGATGGGCCGGAAGCCCGCCTTCAGGGCGGGCTTGAAGACGATGTATTCGTCGGGATTGACGGCGCCCTGAACGATGCTCTCGCCCAAGCCGTAGGCCGCGTCGATGAGCACCGCGTCGCGAAAACCGGTCTCCGTGTCGAGGGTGAACATGACCCCGGAGCAGGCGAGGTCGGAGCGCACCATGAGCTGGACTCCGATCGAGAGCGCGATGCGGGCCTCGTCCACGCCCTGGTGGGCGCGATAGGAGACCGCCCGGTCCGTATAGAGGGAGGCGAAGCAGCGGCGGCAGGCGTCGAGCAGAGCCTCTCGACCGGTCACGTTGAGGAAGCTTTCCTGCTGTCCGGCGAAGCTCGCCTCGGGGAGGTCCTCGGCGGTGGCGCTGCTGCGCACCGCGACCGTCGCGTCCTTGCCCCCGCCCAGGCGCGCGTAGGCCGAGACGATCGCCTCCTCGAGGTCGGAAGGAAAGGCGACGGCCAGGATCGCCCGGCGCGCCTCCTCCCCGGAGCCCTCGCGCCCCGCGAGGCGCAGGCCGCGGGTGAAGCGGCGGTACGCGTCGGTGGTGATCGCGAACCCGTTGGGCACGGGCACGCCCGCGGGGGACAAGGCGCGGTACATCTCGCCCAGCGACGCGTTCTTGCCCCCCACCGCCGCCACGTCGCCGAGGCCGAGCTCGCCGAACCACTTGACGAAGCCCGTCGCCGGCGTCGTGATGGCCATGAGGCCCTCCTACGGAGTTATCAGCCGGGAAGACAGCTCGACGCTGAACTCATGCGGCTCGGAGATGATCCGTGAACCGTCGGGCAAGCCCATGGAAACGACGATCTGATGCGGCCCGTCCTGGAAGCCGGACCAGTCGTACCACCAGTAGCCCACCGCGCAGCGGCAGGACTTCCAGGGCCCCTGATCGATCGAGATGCCGACCTTCTGCGCCGTCTCCGGCGCGAAGACCCGGACGGTATAATCGGAAGACGTGATCGTCTCGCCCTGCCGGGGGAATTCGACGGCCAGCATCCCCGTCGCGGGCTTGGTGTGCTTGCGTCTCATCGTGATCGCCATGAATGTCTCTCCTTGCGGCCGACTCAAACCGGATTAATTATGATTGTTGCAACGGAATGGCCCCCTAGTAGAGGCGGGCGGAGGCGAGGCGGCGCAGGCGCGGCACGAGGCGCGCCCGCGCGCGTCCCGAGGGCACGGCGAGCAGCGGCAGCGCCGCGTGCCGCAGCACGCGCTCCGCGGTCGAGCCGAGCACGTAGTCGGCGGCGAAGCGGCGCCGGTGCGCGGACAGCACCGCCAGCTCGTAGCGCCCGGAGTTCGCCTCCGCGACGATGCGCGCCCGGGCGTCGCCCTTGCGCCGCAGGAAGGTCCAATCCGGCCCCGTGCCCAGCGCCGCGAGGAGCCGGCGGCACAGCGCCGCGTCGCTCTCGACGGGCTTGCCGCCCTCGTCGACGTAGAGCACGTCGAGCGTCGAGCCCAGGCCGCGAGCGAGCTCACGCGCCCAGCGCAGCGCGCGCGTCGCGTAAGGCTTCCCGTTCCACGGCGCGAGCACGCGTCCTCCGCCCGAGACGCTTCTCTTCTCGGGGACCACGAGCACGGGAATGCCCGCGCGCCGGATGATCGTTTCCGAGGCCGAGCCCGCGAGCAGCCGGTCCAGCCCGCAGAAGCCGTGAGTGCCCATCACCAGCAGGTCCGCGCGCTCCGGGCGCGCGAGGTCGGCCAGCGCCGCCGGGGGCCAGCCGTGCAGCGTGCGAAGCTTGAGCCGGCCGGCCGGAAAGCCCGCCGCCGCGCGGCGCAGACGCTCCTCGACCTTCACCCGCGGCTCCTGCGCGGCGGGCGGAACGGCCGCGGGAAGGCCCTCGGGCCCGGCCCACGCGGTCAGCACGGGCGGGTGCTGGACGTGCACGATCTCGAGCGCGGCGCCCCAACGCAGCGCCAGCGCCTTGGCGGCGGCCAGCGCCGACAAGGAGGGCCCGGACAGGTCGGCGGCGACGAGGATGCGTCGAGGAGGGAAGCGGTTCATGCTTCCTCGGGACGCAACGAAACAACCCTCCGGGGAAGGTGGGACAGGAGCCAATCGCCCCCCAGGCGCGCCACCGATTCCAGCGCGCCGGGTTCCTCGAAGAGATGCGTGGCCTCGGGCACGATCTCCAGACGCCGCTCCGCCTTCATCAGGCTCGCGGCCGCCTCGTTCATGCCGATGACCTCGGGGTCGCGCTCGCCCACGATCAGCAGGGTCGGCGCCTTGACGCGCGCCAGGAACTCCAAGGCCAGGTCGGGGCGGCCCCCGCGGGAGACAACGGCGTAGACGAACTCCGGGCAGGCGGCCGCGGCGACGAGCGCGGCGGCGGCTCCGGTGCTCGCCCCGAAATACGCGAGCGGCAGCTTGGCCGTCTCCGGACGCCGCCGCAGCCAGCCCGACACCGCGGCCAGGCGCCGCGCCAGCAGCGGGATGTCGAAGCGCAGCTCGGCCGTCCGCTCGTCGCGCGCGGCCTCCTCCTCCGTCAGCAGGTCGAGCAGCAAGGTCCCCAGCCCGCGAGCGTTCAGCGCCTCGGCGACGAAGCGGTTGCGCGGGCTCAGGCGGCCGCTGCCGCTTCCGTGGGCGAACAGGACGACGCCCCGGGCGCCCGGCGGCACGGCCAGGTCGCCCTTCAAGCGCGCCCGCCCCGCGGAAATCGTCACGGGCGCCGGCCTCGTCATCATCTTCGCCATGTTCGCTTCCCCCCGCGTCATGATCCGGTATTCATTTGTTGACGATTGCATCAATTCTGCCACGCGCCGCCGCTCTTGGTCGCATCGTTGCGCCGCGAGGCCTCATGGCGAAAGACAACACTTCGTCCGCCGTCCTGCTCAACGCCGTCGACCGGAACACCGTCGTCTGGTGGGCCCTGCTCCTCGCGTCGGCCGCGCTCGCCGCGACCCTCAGCCCCTGGGGCGGGCTGTTCTGGCTGGCGGCCCTGGCCGGCGACGACGTCCTCTTCTGGGTCTTCGGCCGCTCCTGGCTGTTCGACTCCGAGCTGCGCGTGCGCCGCAACTATCAATGGATCCACAACATGTACGACGGCACCGCCGGCAGCGGCCGGGACCTCGGCTTCAACCTCGTCACCGACGCCGGCCTGTCCCAGCGCGCGAAATACGAGCACATGGCCCGCAAGCTCGGCCTGCGAAAGGGCATGGCGGTCTGCGACGTCGGCTGCGGCTACGGCGACTGGCTCAAGTACTGCCGCGACGAGCTCGGCTGCGAGGCCGTGGGCATCAACCTGACGCCGGAGCAGGCCGACTACGCCCGCCGCGAGTACGGCCTCGAGGTGCACACGGCGAACTGGAAGGACATCCTCGTCTCTCCGGACCTTCAGGCGCGCCTGTTCGGCCGCTTCGACGCGGTCACCTTCATGGACACCGTGGAGCACTACGTGAGCATGGAGGACCGCGACGACCTCGAGAAGCAGCGCCGCATCTACGAGGACATGTGCCTCCTCGCCGCCCGCCTCCTCGACGAGCGCTCGCCTTCCCGGCGCGTGTTCCTCTCCTGCCTGCACCAGACGCGCCGTCCGAGGGATTGGAAGTTCTATTGGCACGCCTACTTCATGGACAAGATGTACTCCGGCCATTACCCGTTCGTGGACGAAGGCCCCCTCGCGGCGTGCCGGCGGTGGTTCGGGGTGGTGAGCGTGGAGGACAAGACCGAGGACTACCGCCTCACCGGCGTGCGAGACCGCCGGCATTTCCAAGCCGTGTCCTTCCGGCTGACCCCGCGCAAGCTCGCCTACGCCGCGCTGCTCCTCCTGCTCGATCCCCACGTGCTCCACCGGGTCCTGTACTACCTCAACGACTCGTGGATGTTCTTCTACGGCGAGGACCCCTACAGCCCGGTTTACGATCAGGATTACCGCAAGACGGTGAGCTGGGTCCTGCTCTACTGGATCACCTTGGAGCTGACGCCTGGCCCCGCCCCCCGCGCCGCGGCGTCCTCCGCCAGCGGCCTCCGCGAGGCCGCGTCCTGATCCCCGGGCCTTGACATCGTGATTATACTGCTGTATAGTTATACATCAGTATAGTTATGGAGGGTTCATGCCGAGGCCGTCACGAAGCACCGACAAGCTCCTCATCAGCGCCGGCCGCAAGCTTCTCCCGGAGACCGGCGTTTCCGGCCTGACGCTGCGCCGGGTCGCCCGCTCGGCCAAGGTCAACCTCGGCATGTTCCACTATCACTTCGGGAGCAAGCGCGAGTTCACGCGCCGGGTCCTGCGTGATATCTACGAGGAATTCTTCCAGGACTTCAGCATGGAAACGGGCGCGGACGCCCCTCCCTTGGAGCGCCTGCGCCGGGCCCTCAATGCCCTGGCGCGCTTCGCGAGGGATAATAGGAAGTTCATCCTCGCCATCGTCCGGGACGTGCTGGAGGAGGACAAGGAGGCCGTGGAGTTCGCCAAGGCCAACATCCCGCGCCACATGGAGATCATCGCCGGCCTGGTCCGGGACTGCCAGCGGCGGGGCGACCTCAAGGAGATGCCCATACCCCTCGTCATGTCGTTCCTGCTGGGCGCGGCCGCCATGCCCAACGTGGCCATGGGCGTCATCGAGAGGTCCGGCGCCAGGAAGCCGTTCGGCCTGGCGCCGTCGGCGCTCCTCCCCCTCTTCAGCTCGGACAAGTCCATCGGGCTGCGGGTCGATCTGGCCCTCGACGCCCTGGCGGCAAGGGCGCCATGAACGCGCTGCTTCTGCTCCTGGCGCTCTGCGCCGCGCCGGCGAACGCGGCGGAGGCGCTCACGCTGGAGGCGGCGGTCGCCGCCGCTCTCGAGAACCAGCCGCGGGCGGCCGCCGCGCGGGCGCGGGCCGACGCCGCGCGGGCGCGAGCCGGGCAAGCCCACGCCGCCTACTATCCGCAGGTCTCCATCGCCGCCGACTGGACTCGAAGCCGCGCCTTCTATCCGATCCTGGGCGCCGGCCTGGCGCGGGAAACCGAGGTCAACTCCGCTTCGGTGCAGTTGAGGCAGACCCTCTACGATTTCGGCCGGACCTCGGGCGCGGCGAA
Organism: Elusimicrobiota bacterium; assembly: GCA_030696455.1. GTDB lineage: Bacteria > Elusimicrobiota > Elusimicrobia > UBA1565 > UBA9628 > GWA2-66-18. The sequence continues at coordinate 22,942 of JAUYSH010000010.1, read as the reverse complement.
GACCGCCCGGCTCGATCGCGCCGCGGCCGAACAGGCTCACGCCGGCGCGCGCCAGGACGTCGTGCTCAGGGTCAAGGAGGCGTACTATCTCGTCCTCGCGGCCGAGAGGCAGGTCGCCGCCGAGCGCGAGACGGCGGCGGCCCGCGAAGAGGTTTTCCGTCAGGCCCGGGGATTCCACGAGGAAGGAGTCCGCTCGAAGCTCGACGTGACCCGGGCCGAGGCCGATCTCCACGCCGCGAAGACCGCACTGATCCGGGCGGAGAACAACCGCGAGCTCGCACGCGTGGAGCTCGCGAGCGCGATGGGCGGCCCCGGCGCCGAGGCTCGCCCCCTGGCCGAGCCCGCGGCGGCCCTCCCGGCGCTTGCGGACCGGGACGAGGCGCGGCGGCTCGCGCTGGCCGGCAGCCCGGAGATCCGGCGTCTCGATTCCCTGCTCGGCGCCGCCCAGGCCGGCGCGCGGGCGGCGCGCAGCGATTATCTCCCCGTCCTCTCCGGCGCGGCGAGCGCGGGGCGCGCGGACGGCTCGTTCCCCCCTCGAGGGAGCGTGTGGAGCGCCGGCGTCGGGCTCTCCGTTCCTATTTTCAGCGGCTTCTCCACGCGGGCAAAAGCGCGCGAGGCCGACGCGGCGCTGCGGTCCGTCGCGGCCGAGCGCGCCGACATGGAGCTCGCCGTCGGCAAGCAAGCCGACGCCGCGTGGCTCGCCGTCCGCGAGGCGGACGCGCGCCTGGAGTCGACCGGGAAGCAGGAGGAGGCCGCCCGGGAGAGCCGGACCTTGGCGAGCGAACGCTACCGGGAGGGCGTCGGGAGCATCATCGAGGTGACCGACGCCCAGTCCTCGGCCATCGCCGCCGAATCGGCCCGCATACAGGCGGCTTATGACGCGCGCATCGCCCGGGCCCGCCTCGAACGCGCGCTCGGAAGGGAGTGAATATGGAATCGAAACGAAAGCTCGCGATCGTGTCGGCGGGAGTCCTCGTCCTGGCCGTCGGCCTCAAGACGGCCTTCTTCTCCGCTCCGAAGGTGAAGGAGGTCCGCGTCGAGCGGCGCGACCTGACGGCCCGGGTGTACGGCAACGGCACCGTGGAGGCCAAGGTGGTCGTGGGCGTGTCGAGCAAGATCACCGGGCGCATCGTCGAGCTGTACGCCGACCAGGGCGACGAGGTCAAGCGCGGCCGGCTCCTGGCCCTGCTCGAGAATCAGGACTTAGCCGGCCAGCTGCGCAAGGCCCAGGCGACCCTCGAGCTGGCGAGCCGCAACGCCCGGCGCTACCGCAACCTCGCCGACAAGAATCTGGTCTCGCCCCTGGAAGCCGAGCAGTACGAGACCGCGGCCCGGGTCGCGGAGGCGGAGGAGGCGGCCGCGCGCGCGCGCCTCGACGATACGCGCATCGCGGCCCCGGGAGACGGGCTGATCATCTCGCGTCATCTCGAAAAAGGCGCGATCGTCACGCCCGGTCAGGCCATCTTCAGCCTCGTCGACCCGCGGACCGTCTGGGTGAAGGCGCATGTGGACGAATCCCAGCTGCGCGGGGTCGCGGCCCGGCGCAAGGCGCTCATCGGGCTGCGCTCCGCGCCCGGAGTGGAATTCCCCGGCGAGGTCGTCCGCGTCGGTCATGAAAGCGACCGCGTGACCGAGGAGCTCGTCGTCGACGTCGCGTTCACCCCCCCGCTCAAGGACTTCCATCTCGGAGAGCAGGCGGACGTGCACATCATCGCCGAGACCCGGACCGCCGCGCCCTCCTTGCCCTCGGCCGCGGTCGTCTTCCGGGAGAAGACCCGCGGGGTCTGGGTCGTCGCCGGAAGAAAGCTCGAGTTCCGTCCCATCGTCGCGGGCGCCGAGGACGACCGCTTCACCGAGATACTCTCCGGCCTCGAGGACGGGGCGCGCGTCGCCCTCCCCGGGCCCGCGCGATGAACCTCGCCATCCGCGACGTCAGCTACCACCGGGGGCGCTTCATCCTCACGTCGGTCGGCCTGGGCCTGCTCGTCGGCGTGGTGATGAGCATGGGCGGCATCTACCGCGGCCTGGTGGCCGACGCCCTCTCCTTCAGCCGCGCCGCGCGCGCGGATCTCTGGATCGTGCAGCAGGACACCAACGGCCCCTTCGCCGCGGTGTCCCGCATCCCGGAGGACATCCGCTACCGCATCGCCGCCGTGCCCGGGGTCCTCGAGGCCGCGCCGCTCTCGTTTCAAACCATCCAGATCGACCGCCGCGGCAAGCCGTTCCGGTTCTTCCTCGTCGGCTACGACCTGGGCTCCTTCGGCGGGCCGCCGGAGATCATCGCCGGCCGCCCCATACGCCGCAAGCGCTATGAGCTGGTGGCGGGCGAGGGCATGAAGCTCGCGCTCGGCGAGCGCCTGCGCCTCGGGCTCCACGACTATACCGTCGTCGGCATCACCGGCAAGATCGTCTCCTCCGGCGGCGATCCCGCCGCGTACGTGAGCCTCCCCGACGCCCAGGACATACAATTCAAGAGCGACAACGACGCCATCCGCAACGAGCGCCGCCGCCAGGCCGCCGGGCGGGGCGGCGCCGGCGTCCCCTCGACGCACATCGTCAACGCCGTGGTCGCGCGCCTCGCCCCCGGCGCCGATCCCGGGGAGGTCGCGGCGCGCATCGGCCGCTGGAACCATTTCCGCGCCATCACCGACGAGGAGCAGGGCCGGATCATCACCAAGGGGATGATCGAGAAGGCGCGCATGCAGCTCGGCCTGTTCCGCGTCATCCTCGTCGTGATCTCGGGAGTGATCATCTCGCTGATCATCTACACCTCCACCCTCGACAAGATCCGGACCATCGCCACGCTCAAACTGATCGGCTCGCCCAGCTCGCTGATCGTCGGCATGATTCTGCAGCAATCATTGATGATGGGATTCATCGCCTACGGCATCGGCTGGACCATGTTGCTCCTCACCTACGAAAAGTTCCCGCGCCGCATCATTCTGGAGGCTTTCGATCTTCAGGTCCTTTTCGCCATCATCATGGCCATCTGCGTCCTGGCGAGCTTCGCGGGCATCCGCAAGGCGCTCAAGGTCGAGCCGGCGGAAGCCCTCGGGGGCTGAGGAGGATCCATGTTCGCGGTCGAAGTCGAGAAGCTCACGAAGATCTACGGCCGGGGCGACACCGCGGTGCGCGCCATCGAGGGCGCGACCTTGCGCGTCAAGCCCGGCGAGCTCGTCGCCATCCTCGGACCTTCAGGGTCGGGAAAGACGACTTTGTTGACCGCCGTCGGCCTGATCAACGAACCGACTCACGGCAAGGTGATCATCGACGGCGTCACCGTGGCCGACGAGGGCTGGAAGCCGGGCCTCGACCTGAGGAAGATCCGCCGCGAGAAGCTCGGCTTCATCTTCCAGGCGCACAACCTCATCCCCTTTCTCACCGCGCTCGAGAACGTCATGATCGCCCTTCAGATCAACGGGGCGCCCCAGGCGGCCGCCGAGGAGCGCGCGACCGAGCTCCTGCGCGCCCTGAACCTGGGCCATCGCCTGGGAAACTACCCCTCCGCCCTGTCCGGCGGCGAACGCCAGCGGGTGGCCATCGCCCGGGCGCTCGCCAACCGGCCCAAGGTGATCCTCGCCGACGAGCCCACGGCCGCGCTCGACACCGAGAACGGCCGCAACGTCATGGCCCTGCTCAAGACGCTGGCCGTGGAGAACCATTCGGCGATCCTCGTCGTCACCCACGACCGGCGCATGGTCGAGGGATTCGACCGCATCTTCGAGGTGCACGACGGGCGCATCGCCGGCGGCGTCTAAGGGTTCCGTCTCCAGCCCGACCAGACGGGGTAGCCCTGCGCGTCCCGCAGCACCAAGGTCATGCCGTCCTTGCGCAGCTCGGAGGCGATGACGGCGGCCTTGCCGTCGATCATGACCCGGGACCCGGTGACGCTCAGCCGCTCCTTCGGCTCGACCGAGAATTCCTGACGCTCCAGGAACCATTGCGGCCCGAGGTGGACCGGCACCTCCTCCTTGGCGGTCTTGAGGGTGAGATGAAGACCCGGGGACATTCCCCGCCGGGGAGAAACCGGCTCGACCTTGGCGACCTCGCCCTCGAGCGTCTCCACGGTCTTCGGGTTGAAGGAGCGGGCGTAGGCGCCGCTCATGCCCCAGCCTCCTCCGTCGCGCCGCCGCCACTGCGCCTCGGCCGGCGCCGCCGCCAGCGCCGTCACGACCGCTAAGACCGCCGCCGCCGCGATTGCCCTCGTCTGGCTCATGGGACCGTCCTCCGGACCGGCGCAAGCCGGCCACGCGCTCATTCTACTCCGCGTCAATGACCGCCGCGTGACGCCGCGGTCAACATCTCGCGACGTCCGCGCCTCGGCACCAAACCGTTACGAAGGCGCGATGGATGCCGGAGCGGCGCGCCTGCCAGGGTTCGAGCGACCTTACGGAGGCCCCATGAACAGAATGCTCAAGCCGTTCCTCGCCCTGACCGTCGCGCTTGCCCCGATCGGGCCAGCCTCTATTTTTAGGCGCGGGCGCGCCGTGACTCGCCGCCGGGCGATATCATAGGATGCTGGTGATGAAGGAAAGCGACGGCGCGCCCGAGAGGACGCGCTTCTCAAGCGTCCTGGTGCGCCTGCGGCGGGAACAGGGCTTCGCCACGGCCCACGCGTTCTACAAGGCGCGCGGCGGCAAGCGCGCGTTCGGCGTCGCGTTCACCAATTACCTCGGTCTGGAGCGCGGCCGGAGCCTCCCGAAGGGGCCGCGCGTTGAGGGCCTGGTCGCCGCTTTGGGCCTCGACCCCGTATCGCGCGCGGCGCGAGAGCTGGTCCTGGCCTACATGCGGGACACGCTCGGCTCGCCGGCGCTGATCCGGTCCTTCGAGACGCCCCCCCTCCCCGATCCCGCGCCGCCGGGCTGGCAGATCGCGGAGAACGCCGCGCGCCAAGCCCTCGGCGCCCGCAGCGTCCGCTTGACGCCCGAGCAGTACGCGCTGCTGGCCCGCGACGAATCGCTCTATGCCTGCCATGTCATCCTCGCCAACACGCGCGGCTGGATCGAGACGAGCGAATTGTCGCGGATGCTGGGCCTGCCCCCCGCCGACCTCAGACGCCGCCTGACCTTCCTGGACAAAGCCGCGCTGGCCCAGGTAAGGGGCAGGCAGGTCCGAAGCCCCCTGGCCGGCAGCTACGTCATGCCTCCCCTGCCGGGCCCGGCCGCGGGCTTCGCCTCCTCCCGCCTGCGCAGGCACCGCGACGAGTGGACGCGCCGGCGGGGCCGGTCGGTTCACCAGGCCTACCTGATCTTAAGAGCGCCTGAACCGAAATTTCGGGATTATCTCTCGCACCTCTCCGACGTCGTCGCCATGTCGGCCCTCTACGGAGACGTGGGGCCCGCCGCGGACTCGGAGCTCTACCTCGTCGAGGGGAAGGTGACCCGTCTCTTCACCCCGAAAGCCGGGCGCTAACGCGCCGCGTCAATTTCGCGCGCCACGCTGACGCGCCGCGTGACCGACCAAAGACCGGACGAGGCTGGGACAAACGGCCGTATCCACTTGGGCCGCCTTGCCCTTAGAATGAGTCCGCGCCATCTAGGCGCCGGAGAATGTCCTCATGATGAACCTCGCTTTGGCCGCCGCCATGACAGTAACGCCGGGAACAGCCCATGCCTCCGTCGTTCGAATTCCCGCGGCCGCCCCCTCCTCTCCCGTTTCCGCGGCGGCCGGAGCGCGCGCCATGAGCCTGCCGTCCGCGCTCGGCGCGATCCTGGCGGCGCCGTCCCTATCCGCCTCGCCGCTGCTCACCCTCGCGGCTCCCGCGCCGTCGCTCGGGGTCACGCCCGTCGCGGTCGCGCTGATCGCGGCGCGTCCGCTGGCGGCGGCGTCGGCGCCGGCAGGACGCACATCGAAGGTTCGAGCCGAGACGCCTGCGCAGGCCCTGCACGCCTTGACGGAGGCCTTCAAAGAACCCGGCGAGCAGCAGGATTCCTCCCGCTCCGAAAAGCTGAACGCCTTCTACGACGGCTCCGAGCCGATGGTCAAGCCCGCGGTCGACTGGTGGGAGGTCGGCGGACGACGCTATGACTCCACGGCCCAGCTCGTGCGCGCCCTGCCGCGGCTGGGGAAATCCAGCGAGGCGACCTATTACTACCGCCACAAGAACGCGGTCAGCTCGGCGGAGCGCCGCTTCAACGCCGTCGCCGTCGGCGCCTCGGCGGGCCTCATCGGCGTCGCGGCCGGCGCGCTCCTGTGGACGTTGGGCATGGTCGTGGGCCCGTTCGTCGGCCTCGTCAGCGGCCTGACGGCCTCGGGGGCGCCCAGCCTGCTTCTGTTTTCCGGCTTCTTCGGCGCCGTTCTCGGGCTCGTCGGCCTGACGGCCGGAACGCTGGAGGGCGGCAAGCCCTCCTCCAACGAGGTGACGGGAAAGCTCCATATCAACGGCAAGAGCCTGCGCTTCATCTTCAAGAGTGCTGAAGTCGGGAGTAAGCCGCGCGCCGTGAACCTCAACGCCTACGCCTCGGCGCGCACCCCGCGCCCGGCGCCCGCGCCAGTCCCGCAGACGCTTCTGAAGGGCGCCCTCAAGGGACTTGGAATGGGACTGGCCGTGGCGGTGTCTCTGATGATCCCCCTCGTCCAGGTCGTGACCATTCCCCTCATGGGCCCGGGGATCGGGATGGACATGGGCCGGCGCCTGAGCCTGCGCGGACACGCCGCCGGAGGACTGCTCGGCGGGGCGCTGGGACTGCTCGTCCCGCTCTCCTTCTTCGCCGCCCTCGCCTTGGGCGGAGCCCAGAACATCGCCCTGATGGCCGTCTGGGCCGGCGGGCTCGGCCTCATCGGCGCCGTGCTCGGCGTCCTGTTGAACAATCCCCTCAACCGCAACGACGCGTGGGCGAAGACCTACGCCCCGAAGGGACAGTGGTGGAACTCAGCGCCATGAGGCTCCTCCTCCTGGCGTCCCTCCTCTTCGGGCAAAACGCCCTCGCGGCCGGGATTTATTTCCAGCGCGACGACGCCAAGCCCTGGCAGAACTGCTACGCCATAGCGCCGCAGGACGCGCTGAGGAGCCTCGTGGCGCGAGACTTCAAGGGCGCGGCTCTGATCGACATCGAGCGCGTCCGGCTCGAAGGCGAGACGATCCGGGTCTCTCACCGGGATACCCGCGGCATTACCCGGGAGATCACCTTCGAAAAATGCCCGTTCGACGAGGCGGACCGGCGGCGCCTCATCACCTGCGAGGTGACCGTGCAGACCGCGCAGGCCGCCGGGAGAATCGCGCACCTCGGCCATCTTCCGGAGATCGAAGCGCGTTGGCGCAGGAAAGACCCCGCCGCGCGCGTCATCGACTGCCGGGCCGGCATCGTGCGGCCCGTGCGAAACTCCTGGAGGCAGGACTTCACTTTGGCCGACTATAAGCTGATCCGGCGCATCAACGAGTTGCGCGCGCCTCTCGTGCCCATGACGGCCTTCGGCACCGTCACGAAGGGGGCGGGCACCAACCGTCTCCAGGACTGGCGCGCGACGGTCGGCTTTGAGTTCATGGAGAACCGCATGCAGCCCGAGATCTGCGACGCCTCGGTCGAGGAACTGTCGCTGACGGAGAACCTGGACTCCTGGCTCGGCGCCCGCAACGGCGCCTGGTGCCCCTGGGGCCTGGAGATCGTCGCTCTGTCCTGCGACGGCCTTCCTCTCGTCGAGAGCGCCGCGGCGCCTTCGAGAGTGCCCTTGGACCCCGCCTCTCCCGAGGTCGCGGCGTATTGCGGGGCTAAACCATGACGACCCAGAAAGCCGCCGCCCTCCTGTTGGCCGCCTGGGCCTGCGCGGCGCCGTTGCGCGCCCGGTGCGACGGCGGCGAAGACGCGTGGGCCCGCGGCGGCCGGGATTTCGACGGCCTCTCCGGGCGGCCCGCCGCCCCGGCCGTCGCCGGGAATCTGGCCGGCGGTCCGGCCCTCGCCGGGCTGGCCGCGATGGACAACGCTCCGAAGACCGGGAATGAAGCTGCGGAAAAGAAGGTCCCGTCGCCGGAGAAGAAATCGAGCTACTGGCAGTACAACGATTACGCGCACAGCACGGGCGAGAGCATCGGCATGCTCGCGCTCGACATCATCGCCTGGGTGCTCGCTCCCATCGTGGTAATCGCCGGCATTCTAGGAGTGCTCTTTTCTTTTCCGTTCCGGAAATGACGACGGAGGTCCTCATGAAAAACATGACGAATAATTCCCTGGCCAAGATCGCCCTGACCCTGCTGGCGCTGTGCGCCTTCGACCGCGCCTCCGCCGGTGAGGAGGCCGCCTTGAGCGAGGCCTTCGGATCCGCGCAAAGAGCGGTTCGAACCGCCGCGCTCGACCGGACGACCTATCTCCTCGGGCTGCACTATCAGCGGCTGTGGCAACTGAGGGACGAGCAGCGCCGGATTGAAATCGCCGTCGATAAAATCCGCCAGGACGTCGGGGTCCGAACCCGTCTGCTGCGCGACCGGGCGAACAAGGAGTGCGGCGCGGAGTCCTGCAATCCCGATCCGCGCGCCCTCAGCGACGAGCAGATCACCGAGAAAGTCAAGAACGCGAACCTGCTGAGCCACTACGTCTTCTTCAGCGGACTGTGGTCCTGTGAACGCGAGCTGGCCGACCTTCGCCGCCAGGAACTTCTTCAAAACGGCGAATTGACGCGCGTCAAGGCCGCCGCCCGGGAAATCGCGGCCAAAATCGCCGTGCTCGAGAAGAAGACGCCTCGCTGACGAATCCGGCCCGATCAGCGGACTTTGTCGAGGCGCTCCGGCCTTCGATCGTGACGCGCGAGGAGTGGGGCTCCAAGCCCGGGCCCATCCCCGCCTCCCGGCGGCGGACGCCCGCCTGGGTGACCACCCATCATGCCGGCGTGCTCTGGCGGGGCGGCGATCCGGCGGATTTTGTCAGGAGGATGCAGCGGTGGGGCCAGAACCGCCCGACGATCGAGAAGCCGCCCTTCGATACCTACTGGCCCGACCTCCCGTACCACTACCTGATCGCACCGGACGGGCGCATCTTCGAGGGACGCTCCGTCGAGTACGAGCCGGAGAGCACCACGTGATACGCGCTCAGCGGCAACATCGGCGTGGAGCTCATGGGCGACTTCGATCTCCAGCGGCCCAGCGTCGCGCAGCTGCGCTCGGCCGCCAAGCTCGTCGCGTGGCCCAGCGCGGCGCACGGCATCGCGCCGGCGCGCGTACGCACCCACCAGGACGCGACGCCGGGACAGACGAATTGCCCGGGGAAGGACTTCCGGCGCTACATGAGCGACGGTCAGTTCCTGTTCTGGGTCAATGAGGCGCGGGACGGGCTGGAGCCCGCCGTCGCGCCGGGCCTCCCGCTCCCGGACGGCCCGACGGCCCCGATCGCCGTTCCCTGAGCCTCGAATCCTTTTGGACGCCCGCGCATCCAAATAGGGTAAGAGGAGGCACACCGATGAATCACATAGACATCACGGATGCGAACTTCAAGAACGAGGTGCTCGACAGCCCCGTTCCCGTCGTCGTCGACTTCTGGGCGCCCTGGTGCGGGCCGTGCCGCATGCTCGGCCCCATCGTCGAAGAACTCGCCGCCGAATACGAGGGCCGGGTCAAGATCGGAAAGCTGAACACCGACGAGAACCCGGCCGCGTCCGAGGCGCTCGGCATCTCGGCCATCCCGACGATCATGTTCTTCAAAGGCGGCGCTTTGGTGGACCGCACGACCGGCGTGCTGCCGAAGTCGGCGCTGAAGTCTCACATCGACCGGATCCTTTAGAGAGGCCCCATGAAAATTCTGCTGGCCGTCCTGCCCCAGGAAGCCTGGGGCGCCATGCTCGGCGCCGTGGCGGGCTACGCCTACTACCGTTTCGTGGGCTGCGCCACCGGGGCTTGCCCGCTGACGTCGAACCCCTACATCAGCACACTTTACGGGGCCGTGTTGGGCTTCGTCGTCACGGCCCGACGATGACCGAGAGGTCCGCCCCGGCGGCCGCGACGCGGCCCGGCGCGGCCGCGCGCTCGAGCGCGGAGCCGTTCCAGATCGACAGGCGGTAGAGCGAGGCGAGCCGGAAGGCGGGCGCGGTCGAGCCCTGGCCGCCGACGAGCTCCGCGCCTCGGCGCGCGCCGTCGGCGAGCCAGCAGGGCAGGAGCACGTGGTAAGGATTGCGCTCGATCTCCCCCTTGTGAAAGGAGAGCGCGGCGACGAGGTCGCCCGCGGCCGCCGCCGGCGCCTCGACCATCAGGTTCGGGTCGGGCAAAGTCGCCCAGTACTCGGTCTCCGCGACGGCGCAGCGGAAGTCCGGCCCGAGCGCTCCCAACGCCTCGAGCGCGAGGCCGTGGACCCGCCGGTGCGTGGAGTTCGCGTCCTCGGCGTGAGGAAACAAGACCAGGCCCGGACGCTCGCGGCGCATGACCTCGGCCAAGCCGTCTTCCTCGATCGAGAGCACGTCCCAGCCGAGGAAGGCGCACGCGCCCCGCAGCTCCTCGAGCCGCCCGGCATGACGCTCCGCGAGCGAGCCCAAGGTCATGGGGACGACGCCGACCCGCCAGCCCGCCTCGCGCTGCAGCCTCAGCGGCAGGGCGCCGACGATGCACTCGTCATCGGGATGCGGCGCGAGGATGAGCGCCAGCGGCGCGCCGGCCTTCGGCGCCGGACGCGCCGCCGGGGCCGGGCCCCCGCGCGGCAGGCGCTCGGCCCGCGCGAGCAGCGCCTCGAACTCGCGCACGAAATCGGCGTAGGGCTGGGTCACCCCGGAATCATAGTTTTTTCGGCAGCCGGAGCTCGAACTCCCGTCCCATTCATGGAAGTCATTTCGAAAGCGCATCTCTATACATACGATTGAGCCCCCCAAAAAGCTGCATCGGTTAGCGCCGAGCCCCCGGCGGAACCCTCCGTTTTTTTAACTTTCATTTCTCCCTCCAGGGTTTCGATCAAGTTCCCGATCAAAATCATCGTCGAGAGGATGAAGAATAATAAAGACGACCGGTCAGGGGCGGGTCGCGATCAGGCGGGCGGCGCCTTTTAGCGCGAGGAGCAGCCAGGGCGCGCCGTGAAGACAAAAATCGAAGATATCGAGAGGCCGGCGCAGGGCGCCCGCCCACAGCATCTGAAGCTTTTCCACGATGTGAGGCATCGGAGCGAACGGGGCCAGCCCCAAGGTCAGCGCCGCTGCGAGCGCGATGAGCCACGGGACGGAGTCCAGGAAGGCGACGAAAGCTTTAACGCCGTTCATCATGCGGATTCATTATAATCGGTTCATGCAGGCGGAACGAGAGCTTATCGCGCGCAGCCGCAACGGAGATGCCGAGGCCTTCTCGAGCCTCGTCGGCCGCTACGAGGACCGCATCTACCGGCTGGCCAAGACGGTCTGCACGGGGCTTTCGGCGGAGGCCGACGACGTCTACCAGGACACCTTCGTGACCGCGTTCAAGAAGCTCAAGAACTTCCGCGGCGACTCGGAGCTCGGCACCTGGCTGTTCCGGATCGCCTCGAACCTGTGCCTGATGAAGCGCCGCAAGAAGACCCGGGAGCCCTTCGTGCCGCTGCTCGACCGGCCGCACGATCACGAGGACGGCCCCGCCCATCAGTTCCGCGACTGGAGCCCCACCCCCGAGGAGGCGGCGAACAAGAAGGAGCTCATCGGCAAGGTCTCCGCCGCGCTCGCCAAGCTGCCCATGGATTATCGCCTGGTGCTCACTTTGCGCGACGTCGAGGGGCTCTCCGCGCAGGAGACCGCGAAGATCCTCAAGCTGAGCATCCCCGCGGTGAAGTCGCGCCTGCACCGCGGACGCCTGTTCCTGCGCGACGAGTTCGAGCGTTCCTTATGAAGCTCGAGAACCTGTCCTGCCGCCGCCGCCTGGCCTTGCTGCTCGATTACCTCGACCGCGAGCTGCCGGCTAAGGAGCGCAGGCTCCTCGCCCGCCACCGCGCGTCCTGCCGCTCCTGCGGCTCTTTGCTCAAAACGGTCGAGCACACCGTCCGGACCTTGAAGGCCCTCAAGAAGGCTTCCCCTCCCCCCGCCTCCGCCCGCCGCGCCCTGGCCGCATCGTTGCGGGTCCTGTATCGCTCGCCCTGAATCCTTTTGGGACGGCGCGCATCCAACAGGCATGGGTATAATTCCGCTTCTCCTGATTCATCTCGCGACGCCCGCCGCGGCGCTCGACCTGGCCGCCGCCGCCGAGGCGGCGGTCGCGCGCTCGCCGCACGCCGCCGAGGCGAAGGCCCGCCGCACGCAGGCTCAGGCCGCCGGGCGCGAGGTTTTCTGGACCCGCTGGCCGCGCCTGAGCGCGCGCGGCTCGGCCATGCGCAGCGACGACCCGCTGTTCGCCTTCGGCGAGCTCATGATGCAGCGGCGCGTGACGGCGCCCGACTTCGATCCGGGCACGCTCAACCGCCCCGGCTACCGCACCGGCGTGCACGGGAGCCTGGAGCTGGGCGTTCCCCTGTTCACCGGCTTCGAGCTGAGGCGGGCGGGCAAGCTCGCGGGGCTCGCGGCCGACGAGGCGGAGGTCATGGGCGGCGCCGCGGCCCAGGCCGTGCGCCTGCGCACGACCGACGCCTACCTGCGCGACCTGAAGGCGGGGGCCCTTCTCTCGGAGCTCGACGCCCGCCTGGCCACCGCGCGCGCCGCGGTCGACAGCGCGGAGCGCCTCAGGAAGCAGGGCCTCGTGCTCGGCTCCGATCATCAGGCCGCGCTCGCCGTGCTGTCCGGGCTCAAGGCCTGGCGCGCCCGCGCCGCGGCGGAGCGGGAGGCGCACCGCGCCGAGCTCGGGGTTCTGCTCGGAGGACTCTCGCCGGACACGACCGGGACCTTGCGCGACTGGGCGCCGCCGGTCGAGGACGACGCCGCCCTCGTCGCCGCGGCCCTGGCCTCGCGGCCCGAACTGCGCGCGGCCGGTCTGAGGACCCGGGCGGCGGGCGTGAAGCGCGACGGCGCGTCGCAAAGCATCCTGCCGACGGTGGACGCCTTCGCGGCGGTGAACAACTCCGCCGACGGCTTTCATTCGGGGGCGGCCAGCCGCCTCGTGGGCGTGCGCGCGAGCATCCTTTTCGGGGATCCCGCGTACGCCTCGCGCCGGGCGCGCGCCGCCGCCGACGAGAACGCCGCCGCCGCGGCCCGGGCGGGAGCCGAGGACGCCGCTCGCGGCGAGGTCCTGGCCCGGGCCGCCGGGCTGCGTGGCCTGGCCGCCGCGCTCCCGGAGGTCAGCGAGGCGCTGGCGCGGGCGCGCGCGTCGCTCGAGCAGGTTCGCCCGCTCTATCGGGAAGGCCGCCAAAGCGTGCTCGAGGTCCTGCGCGCGGAGGAAGCCGTCGCGCGCCTCGAGGAGGCGCGCCTGGAGACCGTCTACCGCCAGCGAGCCGAGTGGGCGTCCCTCCGCGCCGCGCAGGGCCTGTATGACGCGGACGCGGCGGCGGCGCTCGGCCGCAGCCTGGAGGCAACGCAATGACCCCCCCTCAGCCCCATCTCGGACCCGCCGGCCGCCTGGCCAATTCCTTCATCCGCTCCAAGCTGACGGCCCTGATCATACTCGGCGCCCTCGCCCTCGGCGCGCTCGCGACGGCGCGCCTTCCCCGCGAGGAGGAGCCGCAGATCAACGTGCCGATGTTCGACGTCATGGTGCCCATGCCCGGCTCGAGCGCGGCCGAGGTGGAGCAGAGGATCGTCGCCGTCGGCGAGCGCCGCCTCATGGAGATTCCGGGCGTCGAGTACGTGTACGCGACCGCGCAGAACAACGGCGCGTTCTTCATCGTGCGCTTCAAGGTCGGCACCGACCCCGACGACGCGATGACGCGCGTCTACACCAAGACCTTCGCCAACCTCGACATGCTCCCCCCCGGCGCGGGCCAGCCCCTGATCAAGCCCCGCTCCATCGACGACGTCCCCGTGCTCGCGCTCACCTTGACCGGCGCGGGCCTGACCCCGCTCGAGCTGCGGCGCTCCGCCGCCGAGCTCAGGCGCGTGGTCACCACCGTCGAGAACGTGGCCGACGTCGAAATACTGGGCGGCCGCCGCCGCCGCCTGTCGGTGTTCTTCGACCCCGAGGCGCTGGCCCGCCGCCGCCTGTCCCCCCTCGATCTGGCCAACCTCTTAAGAGCCTCCAACCGGCGCCTGCCGGCGGGGACCGTCGACGGGGGCGAGCGCGCCGTCAAGGTGGAGACCGACGCGTTCATCCGGACCGCCGACGACCTGCGCGCCGTCGTGCTCGGCGTCTCCGACGGCCGCCCGGTGCGCGTTTCCGACGTCGCCCGCGTCGTCGACGGCCCCGACGAGGACGAGCGCGAGGTCACCGTCTATGAGGGAGCCTCCGCGGCGGCCGTTCCCGCGGTCACCTTGCAGGTGTCCAAGCGCCGCGGCGCCAACGCCACCACGGTCACCCGCGCGGCACTCGCCCGCGTCGAGACGGCGCGCAAGGGCCTGCCGGCGGCGCTGACGATCACGGTCACGCGCGACTACGGCGAGACCGCCAAGCACAAGTCCGACGAGCTGCTGTTCCACATGCTGCTCGCCACGCTCTCGGTGACCTTGCTCGTCGCACTCGCCCTCGGCCCGCGGGAGGCGCTCGTCGTGCTGATCGCCGTACCGGTCACGCTGTCGCTCACCTTGCTGGTGTACTGGCTGATGGGCTACACGCTCAACCGGATCACCTTGTTCGCGCTTATTTTCTCGATCGGCATACTCGTCGACGACGCGATCGTCGTCGTGGAGAACATCCACCGCCATTTCGCGATGGGCGACGGGCGGCCGCTGTGGAAGCTCGCGGTGGACGCGACGGACGAGGTCGGCAACCCCACCTTGCTCGCGACCTGGGCCGTCATCGCCGCCATCCTGCCGATGGCCTTCGTCGGCGGCCTGATGGGCCCCTACATGCGCCCGATCCCCGTCGGCGCCTCCTTCGCGATGGTGTTCTCCGCCTTCATCGCCTTCGTGGTCTCCCCCTGGGCGTTCGTGAAGATCCTGACCTATTGGAAGCCGGCCGCGACCCACGGGCACGTCGAGGAAGGCGCGCTCGACCGCCTGTATCGCCGGGTCATGGGGGGCCTGCTCGACGACCGCAGGGCCCGCGCCTGGTACCTGGCCGCGACGGGGCTGATGCTCGCCGCCGCCGTCGCGTTCGTGCCGTTCAAGGGCGTCATCATCAAGATGCTCCCCTTCGACGACAAGGACGACTTCCAGGTCGTGCTGAACATGCCCGAAGGCTCGTCCCTGGCGGCGACGCGCGCCGCGACGGAGGAGCTGGCCGCCGCCCTGCGGGCCGTTCCCGAGGTCGAGCGGGTCATCGCCTACCTCGGCGTCGGGGCTCCGTACAACTTCAACGGCCTCGTGCGTCACTACTTCCTGAGGACGAATCCCGATCAGGCCGACCTCGTCGTGCAGTTGGCCCCGCGAGGCGAGCGGAGGCAAAGCCACGCGATCGCCCGCGGGGTGCGCCCCGACGTCACGGCGATCGCGCGCAAGCACGGCGCGCGGGTCCAGGTCGCCGAGGTCCCTCCCGGCCCGCCCGTGCTGTCGACTCTGGTGTTCGAGGTGTACGGCCCCGACGCCGCCAAGCGCGACGATTTCGCGCGAAAGCTGAAGGCGCTGCTGGAGGAGACCGCGGACATCACCGACGTGGACACCTATGTTCCCTCCCTCGAGCCCTTGAGCCGCCTGGTCGTGGACCGGGAGAAGGCGACGCTCAACGGCATCACCCCCGCCTCGGTCGCCGCGGCCGCGCGCATGGGCCTCGCCGGGGAGACCTTGGACCTGGCGCACATGGACGGCGAGCTCGAGCCCGTCGAGATCGGCCTGCGCCTGCCCGCGGACAAGCGGCGCTCGCTCGACGCCGTGCGCGCCCTGCCCCTGATCGCGCGCGGCGGCACGCCGGTGCGGCTCGGCGCGCTGACGAGGGAGTCGAAGACCGAGGCGGACGCGCCGCTCTACCACAAGAACCTCCGCCCGGTGTCCTACGTCATCGCCGAGGTCGGCGGGCGCACGGAGAGCCCGGTCTACGCTTTGCTCGACCTGAAACCGCGCATCGAGGCGTTGGCCAAGGACGCGGGCCTGGAGCTCGAGACGTGGTACACCCGCCTGCCCGACGACCCCTCCAAGCTCGCGCTGAAATGGGACGGCGAGTGGCAGATCACCTACGAGGTGTTCCGCGACATGGGCATCGCCTTCGCCTTGGTGCTTCTTCTGATCTACGGCCTCGTCGTCGCCTGGTTCGAGTCCTTCACCATCCCGCTGGTCATCATGGCGCCGATTCCGCTCACGCTCGTCGGCATCCTGCCCGCGCACTGGGCGATGGGCGCGTTCTTCACCGCGACCTCGATGATCGGCTTCATCGCGGGCGCGGGCATCGTCGTGCGCAACTCGATCATCCTCGTGGACTTCATCGAGCTGCGCCGCCGCGAGGGCATGAGCCTGCGCGACGCCGTCATCGACGCGGGCGCGGTGCGCTTTAGGCCCATGCTGCTCACCGCCGCGGCCGTCGTCGCGGGCGCGGGCGTGATCCTCTTCGATCCGATCTTCCAGGGCCTCGCGATCGCCTTGATGGCGGGCGAGGTCGCCTCGACCGTGCTGTCGCGCATCGCCGTGCCCGTGCTGTTCTTCATGCTGAAGGAGGACTCCCATGCCGATTGAATACCAGATCCGCGCCATCGCCGGAACGATGGTCCTCGCGAGCCTCGGGCTGGCTCATTGGGTCGACCCCCGGTTCCTGTGGCTCACCGCCTTCGTCGGGGCGAACCTGCTCCAGTCCGCCTTCACGCGCTGGTGCCTGATGGAGGACATCCTGCGCAGGCTCGGCACCGCGCCGTGAGCGGCCCGCCCGACCGCGAGGCCCGCCGGCTCTTCCTCCTCGGGGCGGGCCTCGTCGTCCTGCTCGCCTGCGCGAGCGTCTTCGCGCCGTTTTTGAGCGCGCTGATCGGGGCCGCCTCGGCGGCTCTGCTGCTCGCTCCGGTTTATAAATCGTGGGCGGCCCGCGCGCCCCGCCACCCTTCGGCGGTCGCCGGGGGGCTCACGACCTTGGTGATCGTCCTGGGGCTCGTGCCTTTCGCGCTCGGGGGCTGGGCGGTCGCGCGGGAGGCGGGAGAGGCCTACCCGGCGGCGCGCGCCTGGCTGGGCGAGATCTCCGAGCCGGGCGGGCCTTCGCGCAAGATGCCGGAGCGCTGGGCCGGCGCCGTCGACGCGGCCCGGGGCTACGCCTCGGATCTCGGCATCGACCCCCGGCGCGCCCTGCGCGAGAACCTCGACCGCGTAGGCTCCTGGGCGGGCTCCTTCGCCCGGGGCCTCGTGCGCAACGCGGCGTTCGTCGTCCTCAATCTGGCCGTGTTCGCGGCGTCCTTGTTCCTGTTCCTCCGGGACGGGCCGCGCATGATCCGCCGGGGCACCGAGATGATCCCCTTGCCCGAGGACTCCAAGCAGCGCTTGCTCGCGCGCGTGCGCGGCGTGCTCCTCGCCGTCGTCAACGGCATATTCGTGGTCGCCCTCCTGCAGGGCCTGCTCGCCTGGGCGGGCTTCGCCTTGTTCGGCATCCCCTTCTCCCTCCTGCTCGGAGCGCTATGCGCCTTCTTCTCGCCCATCCCGTTCGTCGGCACGGCCATCGTCTGGGGACCGGTCGTGCTCTACCTGTTCGCTTCGGGCGACATGGGAAAGGCGGCGGGGCTGGCGGTCTGGTTCGCGGTGGTCGTGGGCCTCTCCGACAACCTCGTTCGCCCCGTGCTCCTGGGCGCTCAGACCCGGCTGCCCATCCCGCTGGTCTTCATCGGCGTCATCGGAGCGCTCAAGGAGTTCGGCTTCGGGGGCCTGTTCATCGGCCCGCTCGTGATCGCGCTCGCCTTCGGCCTGTTCGACATCATCAGAGAGCGGTCCCCTCGAGGAACGGCTCCCCCTTCTCCAGGCGAAGGAGGTTCTCCGTCGTGACCCGGGCGATCTCGGCGAGCGCCTCGCGCGTCAGGAAGGCCTGGTGGGCGGTGACCAGGACGTTGGGAAAGGTGAGCAGGCGGGAGAGCTCGTCATCCTGCAGGACCAGGCCGGACAGGTCCTCGAAGAAAATCCCCTCCTCCTCCTCGTAGACGTCCAGTGCCACCCCCCCGAGCCGTCCGGTCTTCAAGGCCTCGATCAGGGCGGAGGTCTCGATCAGCTTTCCGCGGCTGGTGTTGATGAGGTACGCGCCGGGCTTCATCCCGGCGAGCGTATCGGCCTTGAGCAGGTGGAAGGTGTCGGGCAGGAGCGGCGCGTGCAGGGACACCACGTCGCTCGCGGCCAGCAGCCGGGCGAGGTCCGTATAAGCGACGCCGTGGCGCCGCGCCCACTCCGGGTCGGGATAGGGATCGTGGGCCAGAACCTCGGCTTGAAAGCCGCGGAAGATCTGAGCGGCGATCTTCCCGATCTTCCCCGTGCCGATGATGCCCACGGTTTTCCCGGCGACGTCGAACCCCACCAGTCCGTCCAGGGAGAAATTGTGGTCGCGCACCCGGTTGTAGGCCCGATGGATCCGGCGGTTGAGCGCGAGCAGAAGCGCGACGGCGTGCTCGGCGACGGCGTGAGGCGAATAGGCCGGGACGCGCACGACGGCGAGGCCGAGGCGCTTCGCCGCCGCGAGATCGACGTTGTTGTGGCCGGCGCAGCGCAGCGCGACGAGCTTCACGCCGCTTGCCGACAGCTTTTCCAGGCACGCGGCGTCGAGCGCGTCGTTGACGAAAACGCACACGGCCCGGGCGCCCTCGGCGGAGGCGGCCGTTTCGGCGCTCAGCCGGAACTCGTGAAAATGACGAGCGAGCCGCGCCGCGCCGTCCGCCTTGTCGAAGTATTCCCGGTCATACGGCTTGACGTCGTAAAAGGCCGCTTCGATCGTCATGCGCCCGCCTCCCGGCGCCGCTTGAAGAGCTTCTCGAGCTCCACCGCGGCGAAGACCGCCGAGGACATGACGAGCGTGAAGCCCAGTTCGCCGGGCGTCAGCGGTTCGGTCTTGAAGACGGGGTTGAGCGCCGGCACGTAGATCGTCGCCATCTGCAGGCCGAAGGTGAGCAGGAACGCCCCCAGCAGCGGCTTGTTGGAGAACGGACCCTGGGTCAAGAGCGACTCCCGGTCCGAGCGTATCGCCAGGACATGCCCCATCTGGCTGAGGCAGAGCACGGTGAAGACCATGGTCTGCCAGTGTGCGTGGTCCGTCGAGAGCGCCCAGGCCTGGGTGACGATGCACACCGCGCCCATGAGCAGGCCCACCCAGACGATGTGGGCGCCGAGGCCGTGGGCGAAGACGCTCTCCTGGGGATGGCGCGGCGGGCGGCTCATGACGTCCTTGTCGGCCGGCTCCGCGGCGAGCGCAAGGCCGGGCAGGCCGTCGGTGACGAGGTTGATCCAGAGGATGTGGATGGGCAGCAGCGGGATGGGCAGGCCGAAGAAGGGTGCGAGGAAGATGGTCCAGATCTCGCCGGAGTTGCTCGTCATCGTGTACTTGATGAACTTGCGGATGTTGTCGAAGATCCGCCGGCCCTCCTTGACCGCCATCACGATGGTGCCGAAGCTGTCGTCGAGCAATATGAGGTGGGCGGCTTCCTTGGAAACGTCCGTGCCGGTGATCCCCATCGCGACGCCGATGTCGGCGCGCTTGAGCGCCGGCGCGTCGTTGACCCCGTCGCCCGTCATCGCCACGAACTGGCCGCGGTCCTGAAGCGCCTTGACGATCTTGAGCTTCTGCTCCGGCGCGACCCGGGAGTACACCCGGATATGCTCCACGCGCTCCTCGAACTCCTCCAGCGGAAGCTTGCTCAGCTCCGCGCCGTTCATGATCGCGCGCTCGCCGTCGCCCTCGTCGAGGATGCCGATGCGCCGGGCGATGGCCTTCGCCGTCAGCGGGTGATCGCCGGTGATCATCACCGCCTTGATCCCCGCGGCCCGGCACAGGCCCACCGCCTCGCGGGCCTCCGGCCGGGGCGGGTCCATCATGCCGGCCAGGCCCAGGAAGGTCAGTCCCGTCTCCGCCGGCTTCTCCCCGGGGAGCTCGTCCCACAGGCGGAACGCGACGCCCAAAGCGCGCAGCCCTTCGCCCGCGATCCGGTCGGTCTCCGCGAGGACGGCCGCGGGGTCAGGCGCGCTCGAGCGCTCCAGGACGTTCTCCACCGCGCCCTTCGTGAAGGCGATGAACTTCCCGTCCGGCAGCCGGTGGATCGTCGTCATCATCTTTCGTTCGGAATCGAAGGGCAGCTCGGCGGCGCGCGGAAATTTCTTCTCGAGGTCCGATTTGTCGAAGCCGTTCTTCAGGGCGGCCTGCAGCAAAGCGGCCTCGGTCGGATCGCCTATGATCGCGCCGTCCGCGCCGGCGCGGGCGTCGTTGCAAAGGGCGAGAGCCTGATAGAAGCGCTCCTCCGGCTCCGGCGGCCAAACCTCCTCGACCGTCATTTTATTGAGGGTCAAGGTCCCGGTCTTGTCCGAGCAGATGTAGGTCACCGAGCCCAAGGTCTCGACGGCGGGCAGCTTGCGGATCAAGGCGTTCTGCTTGACCAGCTTCTGCGCGCCGAAGGCGAGCGAGATCGTGATGACCGCCGGCAGCGCCTCCGGGATGGCCGCGACCGCCAGGGAGATGGAGGTCAGCAGCATCAGCAGCACGGGCTCCCCGCGTATGACGCCGACGACGAAGACGACGGCGCAGATCCCCAGGATCGCCAGCGCGAGCCTCTTGCCGAACGCGATCAGGCGCTTCTGCAGCGGGGTCTTGACCTCGTCCTCGTCCTGGAGCATCCCCGCGATGCGCCCCAGCTCGGTCTTCATCCCCGTGGCCGTGACCACGGCGGTCGCCCGGCCGGCGGCGACGGCCGTGCCCTTGAACGCCATGTTCACGCGGTCGCCGATGGAGCGGTCGGCGCCGGCCAGGGCATCCGTGCTTTTTTCCACGGGGACGGATTCGCCCGTGAGCGCCGCCTCCTCCGCCGAGAAGCGCGCCGCCTCGATGAGCCGGACGTCGGCCGGCACGACGTCTCCCGCCTGCAGGAGGACCACGTCCCCGGGAACCAGACCGGAGGCGGGGACCGTCGCCGCCGCTCCGCCGCGCAGGACCGAGGCCGAGGCGGCGGCCATCCTCTTGAGCGCCGCCATCGCCTTCTCGGCCCGGTACTCCTGGCTGAAGCCGAGCGCCGCGTTGAGCACGACGATCACGATGATGGCGACGGTGTCGACGGCGTCGCCGACGATCCCGGAGACGACCGCCGCCCCGATCAGCACCAGGATCATGAAGTCCTTGAACTGGTCGAGGAACATGGAGAAAAGCGTGCGCTTCTCCTTCTCCACCAGCTCGTTGGGTCCGTGGCGCGCCAGGCGCGCGGCGGACTCCTCCGGCGAAAGCCCGGCGGCCGAGGTCTTCAGCGCGGCCAGGACCTCGTCGACGCTCTGTTGATGCGCGAGCTTTTCGGGACTCATGGCGGAATCATCCCATTTACGCAACGCTCCTTCCATGACCGTCTCCGGGCTTAAATGTTGCGAGCGTGTGTTGATGGTGAGCGCCATGAGCATCCCTCCCGACGACAAGGACGCGGCGATCGCGCGCCTGCTCGACGCGCTCGCCGACCTCTCGGGCGAGGAGGCCGCGCTCGAGGCCTGCCGCCTCGAAGCGGAGGCCTTCGACCCCGCCGCCGCCGCCGAAAGCGTCAAGCACGCCCTGCTGGCCCTGAACGCCGAACGGAAGCCGCCGTGAGCGCGCCCGCCGAGCTGGTGCGCCGCCTCTTCGTCCTGCTCAAGGCCGCGTCCGTCTACGGGCCGGAGAACGAAGGCTATCGCACGCGCTCCCGGGAGGCGCGCGAGGCCCTGGCCGGCCTGCTCGCGGGCTCGGGCGCGGTCCGCCTGGAGGCGCGCGAGGACCGGCTCTTCTTCAACGGCGCGCCGATCCCCGTGCCGCCGGGAGAGGCGGACGCGCTGTTCCTGTGCGGCGAGCTCCGGCGCGGCGGCGCGGGCGGCCTCGAGTTCCGCCACGGCGCCGAAGGCCAGCTCGACGCGTTCGCCTTCGCCTTCAAGCCGCGCGCCGCGCGCCGCACGCGCTCGCTCGAGGAGACGGCCGGGACCTTGCGGAACGCCGGGGTGAGCCTGATCACCGCTCTGCCGCCGCCCGACGGCGAAGCCGCCGCCGGAGTTCCCGCCGGGCCCGCGGAGGTCTTCCATCGGGCCGTCGAAACGGTCGAGCACCTCATGTCGCGGGCGCGGGCGGGAGAGGAGCCGGACCTGAGCGAGGCCAAGGCGGCGGCGGAGAACCTGGCCCGTCAGGTCGCCGCGGATCCGCAGGCGATGCTCGAGCTGGCGATCCTGGAGCGATTCGACGAATACACCTACGCCCATTCGGTCAACGTCAGCGTCTACTCGCTGGCCATCGGCTGCCGCCTGGGCCTGCGCCCGGCGCTTCTGGCCGAGCTGGGCTTCGGCGCCTTGTTCCACGACCTGGGCAAGGCCTCGCTGCCGCGGGAGCTCATCGACAAGCCCGGCGAGCTCGACGAGAACGACTGGCGCCTCATGCGCCGCCACCCGCTCCTCGGCGCCGAGGCCCTCCTGGCCCTGCGGCGTCCGCTCGACTCCTCGCTCGCGCGCGCGATCTCGATCGCCTTCGAGCATCACCTCGCCTTCGACGGCTCGGGCTACCCCCGGCTGCAGCCCCCCCGCCGCCAGGAGCTCTTTTCCCGGATCTGCGCCTTGGCCGACGCGTTCGACGCGATGACCTCGGGACGGGTGTACGCCAAGCGCGCGATGAGCCCCGACGAGGCTCTGCGGCGCATGGCCCAGGGCGCGGGGACCGCCTTCGATCCTTTCCTGTTCCGGGTGTTCATCGGCGCGGTCGGCGTCTCCCGATCGGCACCGTGGTGGCTGAGAATGGCTGCTTAGTTGCGACTGGGTCATGACCGGCGGATGGATGTCTTATGACCAATGATGAGACCCGCGTCGATCCCGCCCGCCTGCTGGCCGAGCTCGACGCCCTGATCGGGCCGCTGCCGGAGCGCGCGCCCGCGCCCCCGCCGCCCCCGCCGCAGCCCGAGCCGGAGGCGCCGCCGCCGCC
>JAUYSH010000009.1 GCA_030696455.1 Elusimicrobiota bacterium | reverse complement strand
GCGGTGGCGGCGCGCGCGGCGCCCGCCCCGGACCCGGCCGCGCCGGCGGCCGCGCGGGCGGGCCTCTCCGAGCCGCGTCTGGAGCTGGCCGCGGCGTTGATCGGCTTGGCCGAACAGCGGGAGCCGTCCGGGCCGTTCGCTTCGCTCTCCGGCCATCCGGCCGTGCACAAGACCCGCCGCATGCTGGGCAAGGCGGATCATCGCGCCCTGCCCGCCGAGCTCATGCTTTACGTGTCCGACCCGCCCGCCCTGGAGCCGAGGAGTCCGGTGCCCGCGGTGCTCGAGCGCCGCGCGGGAGGCAAGGAGGCGCTGGAGAAGTACTATTCGGCCGTCCGCGACTTCGCCGTCCGGGCGGACTTCGCCGCGTACTACCGGGGGCGCACGAAGCATTACGCGGAGCTCGAGCGTCGCCACGCCTCCCGGCTCGCGGAGCTCTCCTCCGTGCCGGGGCGCGTCGTCGTCTCGACGCTTCTGCCGAGGCGCTACCGCAGCCGTCTGGTCCGCATCGAGGGCGCCGCGACCCCCGAGATCTGGATACTCATGTCGGAGGACCGGCTCGGGCAAAAAGGCCCTCCCGCTGCGGGCGAGCCGGCCGAGGTCGTCATGAAGGTCGACCCCCGCGTCGAGCTCCTGTCCGTGCTGCGTATGCTCGGGCGACCCTCCGAGCCCTCCCCCGGGCCGGCGTCGCCGTACCGCCGCGACGCCGAGCGCTGGTTTTCCGCCTGCTCGACCCACCCCGCGGTCGCGCTCGCGTCGGCCCTCCCCGCGGAAAGCGGCGGATTCGATCTTCCCGCGGAACTCGTTCTGCGCCTCTCCGACCCGCCGGATATGTACGCGCGCGAGCCCGTGCCCCAGGGGTATCTCGAGGCGGCGGGCGGAGAGGAGGGAGCGGACCGCTTCATCCAGACCTTGAACGATTTCACGGGGGAGTGCCGCTTCGCGGCGTTCCTCGACGCTCACCGCGTCGATTACGCCGCCTTCGCCTCCCAGGCGGAGAGCGAGGCGCTCGCGTCGATCAGCCCCAAGGCGGTGCAGGCCTACGTCGGCGCGCCCATGAGCGCGCGCTATTACTTCGCCCTGGCGCCTCTCCTGTCCGAGAGGAGCGCGGCGAATTTTTCCCTGCCGCAGCACGACCGCGTCGAAGAGGTCCGTCTGCGACCCGCCCGCTGGTCTCAGGCGCACGGCTATCAATTCCTTTTGAATCATTTCGGCAGTTCGCTGGCTCACGAGCTCGTGCACACCGTCACCAACCCGCTGGTCGCGGATTTCGACGCCAAAGGGGCCAAGGCCCCCGCCGGCTGCAACGATCAGACGGGGAACTCCTGGTCCGGCTGCATCCAGGAGCACCTGGTCTACGCCGTCACCATGCGCATCTTGGCCCGGGACCTCGGCGAGGCGCTGTACGGGGAGATGGTTGATCTTTACAAGCTTCGGGGGTTCCCCTATCTCGGGCTGCTGGGCCAGCGCTTGAAGGAATACGAGGCGGACCGGGTCCGCTACCGGACCCTCAAGGAGTTCTATCCCCGGCTCGAAGCGGTCTTCGCCGAGTCCCTGCCGAAGGAGGCTCCCGCCGAGCCCTCCGTCCTGGATCCGAAGGCGCGTCAGCTCAAGGACGAGGGCGTCAAGGAATTCATGGCGGGGCGCTTCGCCGCCGCGGCCGGAAAGTTCAAGGCGGCGCTGGCGCTTTCCCCGCGCGACGCCGAGGCCCTGCTGAACCTGGGCGTCGCGTCGGAGAAGCTCGGTCTCAAGGATGAGGCTCTCGAGAGCTACGACGGGGCCGTGGCCTCCAGCGCCTCCGGCGCGCTCCGCGACCGCGACCTCCGGGTCGCCGCGCTGTCCTCGCGCGCCTCGCTGCT
The DNA here is from genome assembly GCA_030696455.1 of Elusimicrobiota bacterium. GTDB lineage: Bacteria > Elusimicrobiota > Elusimicrobia > UBA1565 > UBA9628 > GWA2-66-18. Next base: position 26,889 of record JAUYSH010000009.1, on the reverse strand, counting down.
CCGGGCGCTGGGCCGCATCACCGAGGCGCGCCGCGACTTGGAGCTCGTCCTCACGATCGCGCCCGTCGACTGGGAGGGCCGCGAGGACGTCGAGCGGCGGCTGGCTCATGATTGAAAGTCGCGCGGCGGCCGCCGCGCTGCTCCTCTGCCTGTGCGTCCCCGCCTGGGCGGGCTCCTCCTCGGCGATACTCGTCGATGAGCGCATCGAGCTCCTCGGCGTCGTCCAGCACCTGGCGGCCGGGAGCGCCGACCCGGCTCAGGACGCGGCCTACGCGGCCGCGGTGGAGCGGAGGTTCGGCGCGCTGCGCGGGCACGCGGCCGTGCGGCTGTACCGTCAGGCCGCGCGGCGCCCGGAGGGAGAAGGCCTCGGCATCCTCATGCTCTATCTGTCCGCGCCGCCCGCGCTGACCCTCGCGCGAGGCGACCTGCGGCCCCCTTACCTCGACGCGGAGACGGACAAGGAGCTCGCGCACCGGTTCCTCTGGGAGCTGCGTGATTTCGCCGTCGTCTCCGGGTTCTCCGAGTACTTCCGGGAGCAAGCCGGCTATTATCGAAGCATCGAGCGCGCGGCGGCCGCGGAGCTCGGAAGCCTCGATCCCGCGGCGGAGATCGAGCGCTATCTGCGCGTCTCGCTGGAGATCCGCAATCGCTACGTGCTGTCGCCGCTCTACCGGCCGAGCGTGCTGAACTCTTTCATCCTGCCATACCCCGATCCGGTGACCTTGCTCGACCGCCCGAAGGGGGACGTCGAAGTCTATACCTTGCTGACGTGGGTGCCCGCGAAGTCGGAGCGCTCGGGGCCGCTCTACGCCATGTTCGACGTCCCCTCCGCGGTGCTGTGGCAGGAGCCGCTGTACGTCTACATCGATCCGAGCTTCCATCATTACGAGGCCCGCTACATCCCGGAGCCGAAGGAGTTCTACGGAGACGCCGCCGGCTGCCGCCAGCGCGCGATCAACTGCCTCAAAAGCGCGGCCGTGGCGGGTTTGGTCGAGCGCCTGAGCCTTCGGGCGTGGGGGGCCTCGTTTTTGCCCCACGACCGGAACTCCGAGCGCGTCCGTTACGCCGCCGCGGTCGCCGAGCGCCTGGAGGAATACGAGGCGGGAACGGCGACGCTTTGGGCGTTCTCGCCCCGCCTGTTCGGCGTGTTCGGAGAATTGGCCCGCCCCTCCGCGCCGCCTCCGGCGCTCGCGCCGCCCGCCCTTCCCATCCGCTCGACCTCGGACTTCTTCGATCGCGGGTGGCGGCGGGACTTCGGGGCGGCGAAATGATCGCGGCGCTGCTGGCGTTGGCCGCGTCCGCCGCCGTCGCCGCGCCGCCCGCCTATCCCGAGGCGCGCACCGACCCCCGCTTCGAGCTGTTCGGGGTCGTCCAGCTTCTTGCCGACGCGGACCGGCGCTACAGCGGCTTTCACCGGCACGACATCCCCTACACCCGGGCCGCGCAGGCGTGGTTCTCCCCGTTCAAGCGCCATCCCGCGGTGGAGTCCTACGAGAATCTCGCCGCCAAGGGCCTCGACCATATCTTCTTCAACGGGCTCATCTTCAGCCTCGGCGACCCTCCTGCGCTCGAGCCGCGGGAGCCCTTCGAGCCCGGCAACCTGGCGCAGGCCGGCGGGGCCGAGGCTCTGGAGGAATTCAGGATTCTGCTCGCGGATCTCGCCCGCGTGAGCCGGTTCGCCGACTTCTACCGCGAGACCGGACCTTACCGCGGCGCGATGGTCGAGGAGGTCTCGCGCCAGGCGGCCGCGCTCGACGTCAAGGGGCGGCTCGAGGACTATGCCGGCATGAAGACGGACCGGAGCTATACCTTGATCCTCTCGCCTTTCGCCGAGCCTTCCTTAGGCAGCACCTGGGCCCGCGACGAACCCGGCGGGCGCCGCCTGACCAGCCTTTACGGCCCCGAGGACCTTCACGGCGCGGTCGCCTTCCGCCTGCCGACGCGGCTGGGCGGGCTCTGGACGGAGATCCTGACGGATATGCTGGGCCCCGCGGCGCGGCCGCACCGGGTCCGGATCAACCGCTCCAAGAAGCTGCACCTTCCTCTCGGCGCCGCCTGCGCGGCGGATTGGTACGATTGCTTCCAGCGTCACGTCGCCTTCGCGGCGGGGGCGCGCATGCTGGCCCTGTCCGGCGAGGAGGAGGCGGCCGCGGAATGGCCCGTCAAATACGCCCGCATCGGCCTGCCTCATCTCTCCCCGCTCGTCGAAAGACTGCGCGATTACGAGACCGACCGCGGGCGCTACCCGACGTTGCTGGATTTCTATCCGCGCCTGCTCGAGGCGCTCGAGGCCGTCTCCGGCGCCGTCCCCGCGCCGATCCCGTTTCAAGGCGGCGTCGCGGCCGTGCTTTCCTCTCCGGGCGGCCTCACCGTGATTTTGCCCGGCGCCGAGGGGGCGGGGGTCGAGGCGACGCTGCGCCGGCGGGTCAAAGCCCGTTGGAAGAATGCGGCGCTGCTGTCCGATGAGGAGGCCCTGGCCGCGGACCTGACCGGACGGACCCTCATCGTGATCGGCACCGCGAAGGGCAATCGCTGGCTGGCGCGGAGCCTGGGCGAGCTGCAGCTGCCGATGAGGTTCGTGGGCGCCAAGCTCGCCCTCGACGCTCGCCCCGGGGATTCGGACGGTTCGGTCTTCGAGGGAAAGGTCGGCCTGATCACCGCCGCGGTCAATCCCGCCGATCAGTCCAAGGGGCTTGCGCTCTACACCGCCGCGGAGCCCGGCCTGCTCGCCTCCTTGGTCGGCGCCTACGACGGCCCCGCCGATTTCGTCGTCCTGGAAGCCGGCGCGCCGGTCAAGCTGGGACGCTATGAGAAATCGCGCCGGCCTTGGCGCCTGAAGTGAGGCGGCCGCAGGCCTCGCGCGCCTGGCGCGCGGTCAAGGTTCCCGGTCCGAAGACGAGTTCGGCGGGCGCGGGCAGGCCTTTCCACCGCATCCAGTAGAGCAGCCTCGCCTGCGGGGCGGGCCGCCGCGGGACAGGGATGCCGGCGGCCCGCATCCACGCGACGTTGAGATGGGAGTCCGCGCGGCGGCAGCCTCGCGCGGCGCGAAGCGCCGAGCGCAGCAAGGTCCCGAGGCGGGCGGCGCCCAGGCGCGTCTCAGGGAAGACGTGGGCGGACGTCCCCGGCCGCCCCGCCGCGGATTCATCCGGCGAGTCGGCATAAGAGGGCGGCGCCAGGCGCGCGAAATCGGCGCGCGCGGCGGCGACGTCGCCTTCCTCGAGGCTCAGCAGGGCGCGGTTGACGAAGGCCCATATGGAGTCGGGATAAAGCTCGATCGCGCGATCCAGGTCGGCGCGGGCCTCGCGCCGCAGGCCGGATCGGCGGCGGGCTTCGCCGCGCCAGACCAGTCCTTCCGGGTCCTTGGCGTCGAGCTCCAACAGCCGGTCGAGGCTCTTGAGCGCCTCATCGAGGCGGCCGAGCATCACGCGCGCGCCCCCGCCCCAGCACAGGGCGTCGGGATTGCCCAGCGCCGCGGCGGCCTCGAGGTCCGGGAGCGCCTGGGCGTAGCTCCCCGACCACAATCGCTGCGCTCCCCGCCAGGCGAGGAACACGGCCTTGGAGCTCTCCGGAACCCTCACGCGCGACAAGGCGTCGACGCCGGCGCGGGAGCCCAGGGCCAGAAGTATCTCGGCGCGCAGGCAATGGGCCTCCCAGAGCCAGGGGCAGGCGCGCGCCGTCGCCTCGATCTCGGTGCGGGCGAGGGAAAAGAAGTCGAGGCGGCGAAGGAGGATCTCCGCGAGGTAATAACGCATCCAGCGAAACCGCGGCGAGGAGCGGCTCGCCCGGTCGAGCAGGCGCAAGGCGGCGGCGCTGTCCTCGCGGCGCCAGGCTTCGGAGGAGCGGAAAAAATCATGCCAGGCGGTCGCGCCCGCCTGAGGCGGAACCTCGCCGAGCTCGCCGCTGAGCCAGAAATCCCGGGCGAGGCGGTAGCCGACGTTGATGTCCTTGTCGAGCAAGCCGTCGAAGGCCGCGAAGATCGAATCGAAGTCGCCTTGGACGATCAGCTCTCGGAGGTGGAGCTCGGCGGCGGTGGCCAGGCCGGAGGCCTCGACCGGGCGAGGCTGAAGGGACTTGCGGGCATGCTCGAGGCAGAAGCGGGCCTCCTTCCCGCCGCCCGCGGCCAGGGAGCGCTCGAAGAGGGCGACGGCGTCCTCGAAACTCCCTTCGTTGAAAACGGCGATGCCGTCCTTGAGCAGCTTGCGGGCGGCCGGCTTCACGGTTTCTCGGCCGTCAGGCCCTCGAGGCGGGCTCGGGTGGCGTCGCGCTGCGGCCAATCCTCGGCGCACAGGGACAGGGCGCGGCTCAGATCGGCGCGGGCTCCGTCCGTCCGCCCGAGCTCGAGCAGGAGCGAGGCCCGCGAGGAAAGGGCGTCGGGCAGGATCTCGCGCGAGAGCGTGCCCGGGTCCGATTCCGCCAGGCTCACGGCGCGGTCGTAGGCGGTCAGGGCTTCGGTCCGGCGGGCGAGCGCCTGAAGCACCACGCCGCGGCTCATCGAGGTCTCGATGTCACGAGGCGCGGCCTTGAGCGCTTCATCGAACAGCCTCAGGGCCTCGTCCAACCGTCCCGCGCGAAAGGCCTCGATTCCTTCCGGAGGGGGGCCGGCTCGCGCGACGGCCGCCGCCGGGGCCGTCCCGGAGGGTGAGGGCGCCGGCGGGAGCGCCGCCGGACGGGAGAAGCGCGCCGCGACGGACAACGCCTCCGGCTCGCGGGCTCTTTCGGAGACGGCCTGCGCCAGGTGCTGCGCGTGGCGGCGCTGGCTGGCGGACAGCGCCGGCGCCCGGACCGGCGCGGAGCCGGCCTCCGCCGGGAAAACCTCCAGCAGGCGGGGATAATAGTCGGCGAGCGTCGGGTAGCGCGCGCGCTCCTTCTCATAGACCTGGAGCGACTTGAGCAAAGCCCGCATGTAAGGGTAATGCTCCTCCTTCTCGAAGCGCAGCTGCTCCTCCATGGCCTCCTCTGAGATCTCCCGGGCCAAGAGCCGGAGCATGACGGCGCGCACGACGTGCTCCTTGACGCACTGATTCCAAGTGCCGTAGCAGGACCAGCCGATGCGGGCGTGCAGGGCGTTGCCGCGCTCGATGCGTTCGGCGTACATGTCCCCGAGGCCGTCGAGCACGCCGTGGGCCGCCTCGTGCCAGAGCGTCCCCGGCACGCGGCGGGACCAGAACTCCACGCCGTGCTCCGTCGGCTCGGGGCCGATGACCGAGGCGATCTCCATCGTCCCGTCCTCGCGCTCCGCGACGACGTTCGCCACGCCCCCGGTCGCCGCGAACGGAGAGAGGTGCACGGCGTAGGTGCCCAGCAGCGGAAGCCCGGCGTAGGCTTCGATGGTGCCGAGGTAGTCCTGCTTCTCCTCCTCGGCCCGGAAGCGGGCGGTCGCCGGCGCGAGCTTCTTCGTTTCTTCCGCGAAAATCGCGGGAAAGCGGGAGGCCTTGGACAGGTCGCCCAGCGCCCGCAGCCAGCGGCGAAGATTCTCCGCTCCGCCGGCCCGGTCGGCCAGCGCGTATTGGACGGTCAGGCGCTCGGACAGTTCCGGAGGGGGGGACAGGCGCAGCAGCACCTGGCCCCGGTCGCTGAAATTGAAGGCCCGCATCTTGGGTTCGGAGTGCATGCGGACCGCCGGATGATCCTTGAACCGCGACAAGGCCGCTTCGAGAGCGCGCGCGTAGGGGATATCGGGGGCGACGAATCCCTCGGGTCTCGCGCTCTCCGGCGCCAGGAGCTGCGCCGCTCCGGCCAGCTCGAGACGGAGGTCGGTCGAGATATTGATGCGGCCGGCGGAGGACGCGGAGGGGAGAAGAAGGAGCGCGGCGAGCGGACCCGCCGAAGTCGATCGCATGGACAAGGGACGTCCGGGCTCTAATTCCCCGCGGCCTTGGGCTTGCGGATCAGGTTGTTGTACTGCGCGCGCCCCGCCTCCACCTTCTTGAACCGGCCGGCGACGCCGGGCATGTTCTTGGGCTCGATGTTCCGGAGAATATCGTGAGCCTGTTTGAACAGCTGCGCCGGCGCGTCCGTCATCGCAAGGCACGCCTCCTCCCTTTTATCGGCGCGCTTGCGCTTCTTGAGGAGGAATTCGTTGAAGGCCGGCGGCACGGCGCCGAACTCCGCTTTCAGCTCCCGTTCCTTCTTGAGCCAGTCGGCGCGAAGAGCCGCGGTGTCGGTTTTGCAATCCTGGAGATCCTTCATCGCGCGTTGGGCCTCGGCGAGGGCCGCGTCGGCTTTGGCGAAGGAGCCCGGCGTGGCCGAGGCGGGCGGCGGCGCGGGCGCCAACGCGGGCGCCAACGGCATATCCCCGTCGGCGGCGAGGGCGGCGAGCGGTGCGGCGGCCAAGGCGAACATCAGAAGAATGCGATTTCCCATCGATTTTTCTCCTTGGGCTTTAGAGCCGGTTTTTTAAGTATAACTAAAAGGGCCGCTAACGGCAAGATGAGGAATGTGACAACGAGTGACCGCAGGATCGCCTGGGCCCTGGCGGCCATCGTCTTCATCGCCGCCGCTCTGCGCCTGAACCATGCCGTCGGCGTCGGGGGGTATTACGCGCCCCACCTCGAGCAGGAGGAGGGGTATTACGAGGCCGGCATCGCCCTGCTCAGCTGCCGTTCCCTGGCGCAGATCCCCGACACCACGCCGTCGTCGTTCCGCGCGCCCGTCTATCCCTCGTTCTTCGCGCTCGTCGAGGCCTTCTTCGCCGTCCCGTCCCCCGGCCACGCGCGGCTGGCGCAGGCGCTGCTGTCCACCTTGGCGGTGGCCGCCGCCGGGCTTCTCGGCTGGCTGCTGTTCTCGCCGTGGGCCGGGCTGCTCGCGGCGGCGCTCCTCGCGGTGGACGCCGAGGAAATCCTGTCCGTGGGGGGACTCAATGTCCACGGCTTCTACGGGATCGCGATGCTGGCCTTGGGAGCCGCGACGGTGCTGTGGCTGGAGCGGCGGGACAAGCGGCGCGCCGGCCTCCTGGGTCTGATGCTGGCGGCGACCTTGCTGTGCCGTCCGGCGAACTTCCCTTTCCCGCTCTTTTTCGCCGCCGGCTGCCTGTGGCTGTGGCGCTTCCCGGAGGGACGCTGGCGCGCGCTGCTCCCCGTCGCGGCCTTCACGGCGCTGTTCCTCGCGCCGGTGGCGGCGCGCAACGGCCTGCAATTCGGCTTCTTCTCGCCGTTCGACCTCAAGGGCTCCTACGTCCTGCTGCGCTCGACGGACGGCCCTCATCTGCGGACGACGGTCGAGCAGGCGCTCGACGTCGCCGAGGCCCTGGAGCCGGGATTCAAGGCGCGCGCGCTCGACGGCCGCGATCTGCACGAAGCCATGGTCGGGCTGGCCGTGCGCCGCATACTCGAGTCGCCCTTCACCTACGCCGGCTACTGCCTCGAGCGTCTGTATTTATTCTGGCGCGGGCTGTGGCCTTTCCTGGCGCTGGCCGTCTTCGCGCTGTGGCGGCGGCGCGGCGACCGGCCGCTGCAGGCGCTCGTTCTGACGGCGGCCTCGTTGAGCGGCTACGCCGTGGCGGGCGGCGCGGAGGAGTATCGCGCCTCGGCGGTCCCGTTGCTGTGCGTCGTCGCCGGCGCGGCCTTGGCCTCTCTGCCGCGCGTCCCGGCGGGGCCGGCGCCTTCCGCCTCCGCGCGGCGGCGCCTGCGCGCGGGCGTCGCCGTGCTTCCGGGCGCGTTCGTCGCCGTCTACGCGGCGATGCTCTTTTTCCTGGGTCGAGAGCTGCGCGACAACTTCCGGCCCGGGCCGGGCCCCGAGGCGCGGAATCTGTGCTCGGACGGGCGCGCGCTGCGGACGCTCGAGCGCGCCGTTAGGCAGGCGGGCGGGCGCGGGCCCGCCGGAGTCCTCTACGACAACATGGTCGGCGCCTCATTGGGCGGGACGGCGGACGTGCCCGCCAAGGAGGTGACCTGGAATTACTGGGTCGGGCGCGCGGAGGAGGAGGCGGCCGCGGGCCGGCGGGCGGACGCGCTGCGCTCGCTCGCGAAGGCGGAGGCCTCGGGCCCGGGCGACTATCTGAGCCGGCGCATCGTCGGCCTGTACCGGAAGCTGAAGGAGGAACGCCGCGCGTCGGCCCTGCTGGAACGCATGCTCGCCCGCGATCCGCGCGACGCCGGGCTCTGGATCGACCGCGCCGAGCTCGAGGCCCGCTCGGGTACGCGCGCCGCCGCGCTCCGGTTTCTCGAGAAGGCCGAAACGGCGGAGCCCGACGCCGCCGCTCGGCGGCGGCTCGCCGCCGCGTACGGAGACCTGAAGCAATTCACCCGCGCCGGGGCCCACCTGGAGCCTCTGCTCAAGCGCTCGCCCAGAGGCGCCGGGCTTTGGATCGAGCGCGCCGCGCTGGAGGTCCGCTCGGGGGCGAAGGCGGCGGCGCTGAAATCGCTGGACCGCGCGCTGGAGGCGAAGCCGGATCAAAACGCGCGCAGACGCATCCTCGGGCTCTACCGGGAGCTGCGCGAGTTCCGCCGAGCCTCGGGGCTGGCCGCCGCGATGCTCGTCCAGGATCCCGGGGACGCGGGCCTGTGGCTCGAAACCGCCGAGCTCGAGGCGGCGGCCGGGGAACGAGCCGCCGCGCTCGCGGCGCTGGCTCGCGCGGAGGGTGCGAATCCCGACATGAACGCGCTGCGTCGCATCATGGGGCTGTACCGAGAGCTGGGGGAGGATCGCCGCGCGTCCGCCCTTCTGGAGCGGCAGGCGCGCAGCCGGCCGTTGGACTCGGGGCTTTGGCTCGAGCGCGCGGAGCTTCAGGCACGGTCGGGCCAACGCGACGGCGCGCTCGAATCCCTGGCGCGGGCCGAGGCCGCCGGTCCGGGAGACGCCGAACGCCGCCGCGTCGCGGGGCTTTACCGGGAGCTCAAGGAACACCGCCGCGCCGCGGCCGTCCTGGAGGAACTGATTCGTCGCAGCCCGGACGATGGCGCGCTGTGGCTCGAGCGCGCGCTCCTCGAGACTCAAACGGGAGCCAAGGAGGCCGCCCTCCGGTCTCTGGCGCGGGCCGAGCGGCTTCCCGCCGCGGGCGCCGATCCCGGCGGCGAGGAGCGCCGGCGCGTAGCTCTCGCGTATCAGTCCTTAGGCGAGTACGGCCGCGCCATCGCCATTTTGGACGCGCTGACGCGGCGCTTCCCGGCCGAGGGCATGTTCTACGGAGACAAGGGGCTTTGCGAGTACCTGAGCGGCGACGCCCCGGCGGCGATCGCGACGCTCGAGAAGGCGATCAGCCTCTCGCCGAAGTTCATCCCCGCTTACCTGACCTTGGGCGCGATCCACTCGGCGCGGGGCCGCCCGGGCGAGGCGCGGAAGGTCTACGACGCGGGCCTCGCGCGCAATACCGAGACGGAGAACGCTCCCCTGCGAGGCGCGCTGCTCTCCGAACGCGCGGCTCTCGGGGCGAAGGACCAGGGTCGGCGCTAGTCGTCGCCGTCGTCGAGCCCGGCGTCGGGCTTGGTCGGATCGGGAAGCGAATTGGGGTCCGGCGGGGCGTTGGGGTCGGGCTGGGCGGAGGAATCCTTGGGCGCCTTCGAGTCCTTCGCCGCCTTGGGGTCCTTCGGGTTCTTGGGCGCGTTGGGATCCGGCGGCGCGGAGGGGTCCTTGGGCGCCTTGGAGTCCTTGGCCGCTTTGGGATCGTGCGGGGTCTTCGGGTCGGGCGGCGCCGAGGCGTCCTTGGGGGCCTTGGGATCTTGCGGCGCCTTGAGGTCTTTGGGCGTCTTCGGGTCCTGGGGCGGCATGCGTCCTCCCTGAGAAAATCCGGCTGCGGCTAGTTTAGCATACGGGGAAAGGGCGGCTTCAACGGGAGGCTTCCGCGGCGGCGCGCGCGCCGAGGAGCGCCTCCCGCAGGGGTCCGGGCTCCGCCTCCGCACTGATGGCCAGTCCCGCGTCGTAGATCTTCAGCGCCTCGTCCGGGCGGCCTTGCGCCGCGTGGATCGCCCCCAAGGTCAGGTACGCGGGCAGGGATTTCGGCTCGAGCCGGATGGCGGCCTCGAGAGTCGAGAGCGCGGCGCGCGCGTCGCCGCTCAGGTACTCGCACAGCCCTTTGTCGGCGAGCAGCGCGCCGTCGCCGGGAAAGCTCGGCGCGAGCGCGTCGAGGAGAGCGACGGCCCGGCGGTAGTCGCCCAAGGCCTGATAGGCGAGCGCGACGCGCCGCCGCAGCCGGCCGTCGGGATCGCCGAGGGCGGCAAGCTCCTGCGCGCGGGAGAGGGATTCGCGGGCCGACGCCGGGTTCCCCGCGAGCGATTGGAGCTCCGCCCGCTCGACCCACAGCCCGGCGTCCGAGGAGCCGTGCTTCAGCAGCTCGTTTAAAATCTCGCCGGCCGGGCCGAATTCCTTCAGCTCCCGGTACAGGCGCAGGACGCGCAGGCTGTCCGGCCCGTCGAGGGCCAGCGCGCGGGCCCGTGCCAGCGACGCCAGCGAGGCGACTCGCTCACCCGCGCCGGCTTGGAATTCGGCGACGGCGAGCAGGAGCTCGGCGTCGGCCGGGGACTCCGCGAGGAGCGGCGCAAGAGCCTCGGCCGCCCGGCGAGGAGCGCCCGCGTTCCTGAAAAGCCTGAGCGCGCGCCGCCGCTGCTCGCCCTCGGGGCGCAGGCGCGCGGCCCGCTCCAGCGAGGACAGGGCCTCGGAGGCTTCGCCTTCCCGCGCCTCGAGCTCCGCGCGTTGAAGCCAAAGCTCGGCGTCGGACGGCTCCTCCCGAAGCAGCGGCTTCAGCGCCGCGAGGGCGCCGCGGCGGTCGCCGAGCTTCGAATGCAGGTCATACGCCCGGCGGCGCAGCTCCGCCGTCAACGGCAGGCGTCCCGCCCGCGAAAGGGCTTCGAGCGCCGCGTCCGCCTTGCCGGTCTCGGCCGCGAGCTCCGCGCGCTCGAGCCAAAGCCCCGTGTCCGTCGGGCGGAGCCGGGAGAGCCCCTCGAGCGCCGCCGCGGCCCCGTCGAAATCGGTCAATTGCCGGTACAGCGAGTAGGCGCGGCGGCGCTGCTCGAAGCTCTGGGCGGGCCCGCGCTCCGCTCGCGCCAGGCTCGCGCGCGCGGCGTCGCTCGCGCCGAGCAGGGCGTGCAGCTCGGCGAGCTCGAGCTCGACGACGCCGCCGCCGAAGTCCGTCCCCCGCAGGGGCGCGAGCGAGGAAAGGGCCTTCTCGTACTCCTTCAAGCTCCGGTAGAGCGCGGCGACGCGCCGCCGCGCGCCGGGGTCGAGCTCCAGCTCCCGCGCGCGCGCCAGCAAGGCGAGGGCCGCGGAACGAGCCCCGAGCTCCGCGCGCAGCTCCGCGAGCTCGATGCGCAGCCCGGCGTCGCCAGGCGCGAGCCGGAGCAGCGGCTCCAATGCCGCGGCGGACCTGCGGGGCTCCTTCAGCGCGCGATAGAGCGAGGCGACGCGCCGCCGCTGGTGAAGGTCCGGCCCCGCCGTCTCCGCGGCGGCCAAGGACGAAAGGGCGGCCGCGCGGCTCGGCGCGCGCGCTTCGCGCTCCGCCCGCTCGAGCCAGAACTCCGCGCTTCTCTCGACCTCCATCCGCATGAGGGCTTTCGCCCATGCCGCCTTGAGCGCCGGTCGGGCGATCCCCGCCGCGCGACGCGCGGCGACCCAGGGACCTCCGCCGGCGGCCGGGAAGGACGCGAGCTCCACGGTGGGCAGGGCGAAGGCGAAGCCGCGCATGATCTTCTCCCGTTGCGCGATGAACGGGTCCTGCGAGGCGTCCTCGGCGGCGCGGAGCAGCCACAGCACCCGTCCGTCGGCGAACTCCTCCTGGGCCCGTCGCTCCTCGTCCGCGGTCCGCGTGAAGCCGTGGATGGCCGCGCAGCGGACCCCTCCGCCGGACTGAACGAGCAGGGGGCCGATCAGCGAGTCGTCGCAGAGGAAGCGGGTCCCGGGGAAGCGCCGCTGATAATCCCCGGCCCAGGCCGCGAGGGCGTTCAGGCCCCGCGGGGCGCCGGCGACGGGGGCCGCCGACGCGCGGAAACGGGACAGGAAGGCGAGTTGCCCAAGCGCGGCGACGAGAACCACCGTCGCCAGAGCCAAGCGCGCGCCCCGGGCCGGACGCGGTCCGAACGCGCCGCGCGCCAGCGACAGCGCCGCAAGGGCGGGGAGGCCCGCGATGAGAGGGAAGTGGTGCCATTTCACGGGAAAGGGCGCCGCGAAGGCGATGGCCAGCACCCCGGCGATCAGGAGGGCCCAGAAGCCCGCCTCGCGAAGCTCCTCGCGGCGCTTGCGCCGCAGTAGGACGGCGAGCGCCGCGGCGGCGATGAGCGGCGCCGCGGCGGCGGCCCAGGGCGAGGGGGGGAAGCCTCCGGAGTAATGGAACGGCGCCGTGCCCGTCAGCGCGCCCGCGGCCATCTCCGCGCGCACCGCGATCCAGTGCGGCAGGCGGCTCAAATGCTCGGCGAGCGGCTCGGGCCGGGCTCCGGAATAAAAAAAGGTGTAGAGCGGATAGCGTATGTTGAAATAGACGATGGGCCAGGCGCCGAGCAGGACTCCCGCGAACAGGGCGGCCGCCTCCCGGACGCCCGGCGCTCCCCGGCGGTCCATCCTCCACAGGATCGCCGCGGCCGGCACGGCCGCCAGGAGAAGCCAGAGGAAATGAGCCTTGTCCCAGACCCCGGCGCCGAGCGCCGCGCCCGCGGCGAGCGGCCAGGCGAGGCTCCCCGGCCGCCGGAGCGCCTCGCCGGCGAGCCATATCGCCGCGGAGCGCAGGAGCAAGCCCAGCGCGACCGGACCCGAGTCGTAGCACGTCGCGAGCGCGAGTCCCGGGCTGGTCGCGACGAGGGGCGCGATCAGCGCCGCCCAGGAAGGCCGGTGCCTTCGGGCCGCGAAGAGCATCAGGAAAAACACCGACAGCGCCCCGAGCGCGAGGGTGGCGCCGCGCAAAGTCGTCGTCGAGGCGCCGAAGCTCTTGAAGGCGCCGGCGAGCACCATCGTCTTCAGCGAACCCTGGTAGGTGTCCTTCATCCACCAGGGCCACGGCCAGGCCGCGGCGTCCTCCGCGGGAGAGGGGCTCAGCCAATCCAGCGCCATCTGCCCGTGGACGGCCTCGTCATGCTGCAGGTCGGTCAGGCCGATGAGCGGCGCTCCCACGGCGAAGAAGGCGAGGGCCGTCGCGGCGGCGAGTCCCAGCGAGAGCGAGGCGTCTTTCGTCATGAGCCTCGGGGCGGCGTCCCGGCGCGCAGCTTCCTCGCTTCCTCGAGGAGCACCCCGCGCAGCGGATCGCGCGCCCCGGGGTCGGCCGCGAGGCCGCTCTCGTAGACTTTGAGCGCCTCGTCCCGCCGTCCCTTCGCCGCGTGGATGGCCGCGAGCGTCAGATAGGCGGGGAGGAACCTCGGCTTCAGCGTGATCGCCTTCTCGAGCGACGCCGTCGCCGACGGCTCGTCGCCGCTCAGGTACTCGCAGAGGCCTTTGTCGGCGTGAAACATCCCTTCGGACGGGAACCGCCGGGCCAGGTCCCCGAAAAGGGCGGCGGCGCGGCCGTACTCTCCGAGAGATTGATAGACGAGCGCCGCGCGCCGCCGCCGCTCGCCCTCCGGATCGGCGACGGCGGCGAGCTCCTCGGCCCGGGCCAAGCTGGAGAGCGCGGCCTTGCGGTCTCCGGCCTGAGCGGAGAACTCTGCGCTGTCGATCCAGAGCCCGGCGTCGCCGGGGCTGCGGGCGAGCAGCGGGGCCAAGGCCGCCGCGCCTTGGCGCGGCGCGCGCAGCTCGCGGTAGATCCCGATCGCGAGCCCGCCCTGCTCCGGCGTCAGGCCCCCGATGCGCTCGGCGCGCGCGAGCGCCGCCAGCGCCTCCTCGCGCTCGCCCGCCTGCGACCTGAACTGAGCGCGCTCGAGCCACAACGAGGGGTCCTCGGGGGCGCGCCGCAGGAGCGGCTCCAGCGCGGCGTCGCCCCGCTTCGGCTCCTTCAGGCGCCGGTAAAGAGCGACGACGCCTCGACGCTGATCGACGGTCAGGACCGGGAGGCCTTCCGCGGTGGCCAGGGAGGCCAGCGACGACGCGCGCTCTCCCGTTGCGGCCTCGAGCTCCGCGCGCTTGAGCCAGAGCGCGGCGTCACGCGGGTCGAGGCGGAGCAACGGCTTGAGCATCGCGAGGGCCCGTGCGTGCTCATTGAGATCCGCGTAAAGCCCGTAAAGCCTGCGGCGCTGGCCCGCGCTCAGATCGAGCTTCTCGGCGAGGGCCAAGGACCGCCGCAGGGCGTCCCGCTCCCCCATCTTCAGCGCGAGCTCCGCGAGATCGATCCTCAGCCCGGCGTCGCGGGGGCGCAGGCGGCTGAGCGCCTCGAGGGAGTCGGCCGCGCGCCGGTACGCCTCGAGGGCGCGATAAAAATCGACGAGGGTCCGCCGCTCGGAGGTGTCGGGCTCGAGCTTCTCCACCTGCGCGAGCGCCTCCAGCGCCTCGTCGCGCGCGCCGGCCTGCGACGCCGCTTTCGCGCGGTTGAGCCACAGGCCGACGATGCGCCGCCGGGTCTTGTCGTCCGGATCGCGGTGGAGCGCGAGAAGCCGCAGGCCTTCCTTGAGGCCGAGGCGCTCGGTCTGCTGAACGCATGCGTTCCAGAACGCCGAGCGTTCCTTGGCCGGCAGACCGGCGTGCCGAGCGGCCAGCGCCCGCGCCTCGACCGCGCCCGTACCGGCGGCGAGGCAGGCGGCGAGCATCCCGGCGGCTTCCGGCTGACGCGGGTTCAGCAGGAGCGCCCGGCGCAGCCGCGGCTCGGCCGTCCCGCAGTCGCCGGATTCGGCCCAGCGCAGGCCGTTGCGGGACAGGTTCTCGCTGAAAGCGCGCAGCGCGGCGGGGGAGCGGCCTTCGGCCTGTCGACCGAGCAGGGCGAGCGCCCGGTCCTCAGTCTCGAAGGGCGGAGGAGACCCGAGCCTCAGCCTTTGCCGGGCCTCGACGGCCAGCGCGAGCAGGGTGGCGGCGAAAAGCGCCGATCCCAGCAGCGGCCCGGCCCCGAGCACGGCCCGCCGCCAGCCGCGCACGGGAGCGGCCTCGGACGGCCGGGAGCCGACGAGCCGCCCCAGCAGGATCGCGCCGCCGCAGCCGGCCAGAAGATAGAACAGGGGCCGCGCCGCGGCTTGATGCTCGGGAGCGCCGCCGGCCACGCTGTAGCTGCCGAAGGAGAACGCGAGGAGCAGCGCGATCTGAAGCCGGCGGTTGCGCCTCTGCAGGGCCAGCCCGGCCAGGCCGAGGAACAAGGGCAGCCACGCGGCGCGCGCGAGCAGCGCGAGGCGGCCTAGGCACTGGGCCGCGAACCCGAGCGGGTCGGCGGCGATGCGGCGGACGGCGAGGTCGAGAATGGCGGCGTGCAGGTCGCTCGAGGCGGGCTCGGACGCCTTGAAGCCGGGCTCGGCCTCCTCGGCGAGCTCGAGCGCCTGCTCGACGGAGTAGCTCATGAGCCCCTGCTTGCCCGTCGTCGCGCCGAACAGGGCGACCGCCCCGCCGTAGGCGTCCGGAAAGAGCAGCCAGCGACCGGTGACCGCGCGGTTGCGGGCGGCCATCGGCGCCAGGGCCAAGGCCGCGCCCAGGATCAGCAAGGCCGGCGCGCGCCAGCGCGGCCCGGTCAGCGGGCGCCACCGCCACGCGGCGGCGGCCATGAACGGCACCAGGAGGAAATGCGAGCTGCGGCAGAGCAAGGTCAGGCCCATGAAGACCCCGGTCAGCAAGGTGGTCTTCGCCGTCGGCCGCTCGCTCCAGAGGATCAGCGCGGCGCAGATCGCGAGGACGAGGAACGAATAGAAGCCGTGGATGTTGAGGCTCGTCACCGCCGCCGCGTGATTCGCGTCGAACGCCAGGAGCGCCGCCGCGAGCAGCCCCGCCGGCGGAGAAACGACGGTCCAGCCGAGCACGAAGACGAGCAGTATGGATAACGTCGCCAGCGCCGCCTGGGCCAGGCGCACGCGCCCCGGCTCGGGCACGGGGGAAAAGGACTCGACGAGGGCGATGAAGACGGGATAGATCGGCCCGCGCCATGAGCGCGGGGTGGCGTTGGGCACGCCGATGCTGAAGGTCCGGTAGCTGAGCAGGCCGATCGCCGTCTCGTAATAGCCCTCTTCCTGCATCGACGCGGGAAGGTAGACGTCGCGATGGGACCAGGCTTGATGCGCCCTCAGCGCGCCTCCCGCCAGGACCAGGGCGGCGGCCAGGAATAAGGCCGCGCGAGGCGCCGACGCTCCTCTGATCATCGATCGGAATTATAGCCAAATAGCGCCGATGAGGATGTATAATGGCGGCGATGAAAAAACACACCTGGGGAGCCGCCGCGCTGGTGGTCGCCGCCTTCCTGGCGCTCGGCTGGTGCAAGCGTCCCGCGCCGATACCCGCGACGTCGGAGAAGGCGGGGCAGACTTTGCCCGAGCACTTCTTGAAAGATCCGAACTCCAAGCCCGACCCCAACGCCGGGCCCGATCCCTCCGTCGGGCCGGATTCGCATTCCGCGCCCGATCCCTCCGTCGGCCCGCAGAAGAGCGCTCCGCGGGATCCGCAGGCCCCGAAGGACGCGACGTCCGTTCAGGACTCGCAGTCGCGGCCGGACAAGGTCGCCGGTCCGGACTCCGCCGCGGGGCCGGACCCGAACGCGCTTCCCGACCCCAACGCGAAGCCGCAGTGACCTAGGCCGTTTCGGCGCAGAAGTCGAGCAGCAGCGGAGCGGGGCTTCCCGGAAGCTCGCCGAGGCGGCGGCTTCCCTTGAAAACTTCGAGCCGTCCGCCGGCCGCCGCCTGGAGCGCGTCGCCCCGGCGCAGCCGCTCCTCCAGCTCGGGCTCGAGCAGCGAATAGGGGGGCTGAAGACCGTCAAAGCGCCAGCGTCCCGGCCCCTCGGCGGCGCCCTTGAGCACCGCGAAGCGCGTCCAATCCCAGAACACGACCGGCCGCGCCAGGCAGGAGCGCAGGGCGAGCGCGTGCTCCGGCAGGACCTGGAGCATGGTCGCCCAGATGGCCCGGCCTTTCGCGAGGCTTTCCGGGCAGCGATACGAGCAGGGATGCCAGGGGATGACGTTCATGATGTCCATGTTCAGGCCGCGGTTCTTGCGGCAGATGGTCTCGCGCCGCGCCGAATCCTCCGGATGCCCCTTGCGCGAATAGAAGTAAAAGACGTCGTTGAGCAGGAAGGAGAGCTTCCCGCCGGCCGGGGTGTTCGCCGCGGCGTGATGGATGCAGTCGAGCGGCGGGTCGGCCGGCTGGGCGTCGAAATAGGCGTCGCAGTAGAATTTCGAGCAGCACGGCGGATAGCCGAGCTGAGGGCCGGGGTTGGAACGAGGCCGGTCCCAGATGGCCGCCGTCTCCGCGAGGTCCTCGGGGCGCTTGCCGATCATGACGCCGAGCTTCTGGGTCCCGGGCCCGGCGCGGTTGTAGACGAGATGCCGCAGGCCGAGCGCCTCCGCCAGGCCCGCCACATACGCCAGATCCGCCTCGTCGATCCAGCAATGCAGGACCGGCTTGACGCCCGCCATCGCGGCGAGCAGCTCGATCTGGATGTTGCCCCAGCCTCGGACGAGGACGGGCTCGCGTCCGGGGATCTTGAATTTATAGTCCATCAGGCGAAGAGGGCCGGGGCTATCTCCCGGGCCCTGAGCAGGAGGTCTTGCGCCTTGTCCTCGCGGCCGAGGCGCTGGAGGCAGGCCGCCTGGCCGATCATGGCCCAGACGTTGCCGGGCTCGAGCGCGAGGGCGGCGATGAAATCCTTTCCGGCGCGGCCCGCGGCGCCGGAGGCGAGCAGGGCCTGTCCCTTCCAGACGAGGCCCTGCGGATAGCGGGGAAACAGAGTCAACGCCTTCTCCAGGTCCTTGATCGCCCCCGCGACGTCCCCGTCGTGCAGCCTCAACTCGCCGCGCCAGGCGACGATCCAGAAGGCTCCGGGATCGAGGCGGACGGCGCGGCCCAGGTCGGCCCGGGCTTCCTTCAAGCGGCCGGCGCCGCGGTGGATGCCTCCGCGCCACGCGTAGACCCAGGCGAGGCTCGCGTCGCGGCGCACGGCCTCAGGTTCCGCGCCGAGGAAGTCGTAGGCGCAGGAGCAGCGGATGTCGAGGCGCATCGCCTCCTGCAGGTCGGCCAAGCCGCCGGTGGCGTCGCCGAGCGCGCGGCGCGACTCGCCTTTCAAGGCGAGCACCCAGGCGTTGGAGGGCTGCAGCGCGGAGGCCTTGGTCAGGGCCTCGAGCGCCTCTCCGACGCGCCCGGCCTTGCGCAGGATCTCGCCGCGCCAGGCCCAGGCGTAAGCCGGGTCGTCGAGGCGCTCCGCGACGGCCGTCTCCGCGAGGGCCGCCTCGAGCTCTCCGCCCTGGCGCAGCGCCTTGGCGCGCACGACGTGAGCCCAGCCCCAGCCGGGGTCGCAGGCCGCGGCGCGGGCGGCGCTGCGGGCCGCGGCCTCGAAGCGGCCCAGGCCGCGCTCGCACTCGCCGCGGAGCACCCAGGCCGTGGCGCAGCGCGGGTCGAGCTTCAACGCCCGCGCGGCGTCCTTCAGCGCGCCGCTCAGGTCCCCGAGGCGGCGGCGGATCTCTCCCTGCTGGGCGAGAGGCCCCGGCGTGCCCGGCTCGAGCCGCGTCACGGCCATGCGATCCTCGAGGGAGAGGTCGTGCCGTCCCATGCAGCGGTAGGCCTCGGCCCGGCCGATGAGATATCTCGTTTTGGGCCGGCCGGCGGAAAGCAGGCGCGTGTAGATCTCGGCAGCGGCCTCGTGACGGCCTTCCTTGGCCAGGCGTTCAGCCTCCGCCGCCGGCTCGGGGGGCAGGGCGGCGCGCACGCGCAGGGCCGCGAGGGCGCGGCGCGCCTCGGCGGCCTCCGGAGCCTCGAGGGCGCGATAGGCCAGCGCCGCTTCGAGGTCGTCGATCGCCTCCAGGGTCCGCCCGGCGGCGCCGCGCAGCAGCCCGCGGTAGAAACGCGCCCGCGGCAGCTCCGGCTGAAGCCTCAGGGCCTCGCTCAGATCGGCCTCGCCTCCGTCGAGCTCGCCGAGGCGGAAGCGGGCGGCGCCGCGCCAAAGATGAGCGTCGCCGTAGCGGACGTGCACCTCCAGGGCCTTGGTGAGGTCCTCCACCGTCTTCCGGAAGCGGCCGAGGCGGAATTCGGCCTCGCCCTTCCAGGCCAGGATCCACGCCGAGTTGCGCTCACGCAGCAGCGCGGCGCGGAAGTCGGCCACGGCGCCCTTGAGGTCGCCCTTGACCATGCGCGCGCGGCCGAGCCACGCCCGGGCGAAGGGAAACGAGGGCTCGAGGCGCACCGCGGCTTCGAAGTCCGCGAAGGCCTTGCTCCAGCGGCCGAGCTCCCCGAGAGCGCGGCCGCGCAGCAGCCGGGCGTTGACCGCGCGCGGATCGGCGCGCACGGCGCGATCGAGGACGGCGAGCGCTCCCTTGAAGTCCCGCCGGCGCATGAGCAGGTCGCCCTGCCAGGCCAGCGCCCGGGCGCTGCGCGGCTCGGCGCGCACGACGCTCTCCAGCTGTTCGAAGGCGGCGGCGAAGCGCTTGGGGTCGTTCTCCCACACGAACTTGGGATTATTCCTCCAGGCGACGTCGAGGTCCGTCAGCGCCTCGCCATAGCGCCCGAGATCGCGGTAGGCGTTCATTCGCTCGTGCCGGCACCAGGCGGCCGTGGTCGGCTCAAGGCGCAGGGCGATGCTCAGGTCCTCGACGGCCTCCTCGGCGCGGCCGAGGGAGCGCCGGACGGCTCCGCGCCAGGCGTAGGAGAGCTCGTAGTCGGGGGAGAGCCGGACCGCGCGGTCGAAGGCCTTCGAGGCTCCCTCGATGTCGCCGCTGCGCCGCAGCTGCTCGCCGCGCCAGGCCCAGATCCAGCCGCAATCCGGATCCAGGGCGATGGCGCGCTCGATGGACCGCTTGGCCCCGGCGAAATCTCCCATCGCCGTCTGGCAGCGGGTGAGGTAGGCCCACGCCCAGGCGCAGCCGGGCGCGAGCTCGACGGACTTGAGCAGGTCGGCGAGCGCGGCCGAGTTCTCGTTGAGCTCGGGTCCGCGCCTCCAGTCCGAGCGGTACACGTACGCCCAGAAGGCCTTCGGGTCGCGCGCGAGGTAGCGGCTCGCCGCGTCGACGTTGCCGCGGGCGTCGAGACGGTCCTGATAGATGCCCAGGGGGATGAACAGCGTGCCGACCATCTCGTCGAGGCGCATCGCCTCGAAGGCGTCCTTGAGGCAGCCCTCGAGGTCGCCGAGCTTGAGGCGGTTGATGGCGCGCAGGCGGTGCGCCCATTCGACGCCCGGCTCGAGGGTCAAGGCGCGGTCGAGGCCGCGGATGGCGGCGGCGGGGGTCCCGCGCGCGTGCGAGATCAGGGCGGTCACGAGGTGGGGGAAGGCCTTCCCCGGCATGAGCCTCGCCGCGGACGCCGCTTCCTCCTCGGCGCGAGCGTGCTCGGCCCGGGACAGGAGCTCGAGGGCGCGCCACGCGCGCCACGCGCCGTTCTCGGGCTCGAGGGCGACGGCCCGGTCGAGGGCGGCCGCCCCGCCGGCGCCGGATTCCCAATGATAGGCGTGCGCCTGCGCGGGCGCGTCCTTGCGGCGCAGCACCGGGGCGAGCTCGCGCGCGGCGCCCCGCGCGTCTCCCAGCAGGCGCAGCAGGCGGGCGCGCCTCACCCGTTCGCCCGCGGGCGTCGCCGCGAGCTCCGCGCGCAGGGCCTTCTCGTGGAGGATCCCGTAGCGCGCCGGCTGAAAGTCCGAGCAGCGGCCGAGATAGTATTGCCGCCCGAGGGCCTCGACGAGGCGGACGTCGTCCCCGGCGGGGAGGGCGGTCATCTTTTGATTATATCGTCCCTCGCCCCGTAAGTCGAGTGGAAAAAGGCCTTCAAGAGGTGTCAGGCATGTCGTTCTTTGCATAACTCAGCAAGGACGAACCGACTTATGCAAAGAACGACATGCCTGACACCATGTTCCGAGCCCCGGCGGCCGCGGCGAAAATGAGATAGAATTCGTCCGGTGACTTTCCTCCTCAAAGCCGTGCAGATCTCCGCATGGTGCATGTTCGCCGCGGCCTGGGCGCATATGGGGTACGTGGACTGGAAGGAGCAGAAGATCCGCAACCGCTATCTTCTGCTGTGGCTCAAGCTCGTCGCGGGGGCCTATGCCCTCCTCTTCCTTCAGACGTCCTTGGGAAGCCTCGGCTACGGCACGGGGTATCTCCTCGGCGGCTACTACTACGAGCTGGGACGCTACCTCGCCCTCTCCGGGCTCGCCGCCTACGTCTTCTGGGCGCTTCGCATCTGGCCGGCGGGGGACGTCAAGCTCTTCGTGCTGCTGTCCCTGTTCTATCCCCTCATGCGCATCCCGGGCTCCCTGCATTCGGGGCTGCGCTTCCTCGAGATCCTGATCAACATCTTCGTGCCCGCCGCGGCGTTCCTGTTCGTGACCGCCGCCGCTTATCTGTGGCGCACGCGCTTCAGCCATCAGAGCCAATTCTTCCGGGAGCTCGGGGTCAAGCGCTTCGCCGTGTTCGCCGCCGAGAAAGCGGCGGAGGCCGTCGCCCAGATACGCGTGGAGGCCGCCGCCTCGGCGAAGTTCTACCGGGAGAATCCGCGCATCTTCTTCCTCGACGCGGGGGCCTGGCTCGCGATGATGTCGGTGATGTCGATGATCTCCTACTACCTCAACCGGGTCATCACCTCGCACTTCCTGAAGACCTTGGTCTGCTTCGCGCTCTTCTTCGCCTGGAGCCGCTTCTGCCTGGCTATCGGCAAAGGGAAAGCGCTCGCCCTGATCTTCGTCATGTTCGCCGTGCTGCTGATGCGCAACCCGGATCTGGATTGGCGTATCCTGGGCGCGGTGTTCGGCCACATCTCGGTCTTCAGCCTGTGCATCTTCTTCGGCATCCAGATCGCCTTCAAGCTCGTGGCGGGAAAGACGGGCTATCTCTTCCTGCCCCTGCTGTTCATGCTCCCGGGGCTGATCCCCTGGGCCGCGCTCGGGCGCATGGTCCTGTCGATCCTGCCCGACTCCGGCGCGCTGTTCGGCTGGATGAGCCTGTCACCGGGGGCCTATTCCGAATTGGCCTCGCTGTCCGTCTGGGCGGCCCTCGGGACCTTCTTCGGCCTGTCCCTCGTGTTCGTGCGCATCTGGGACGCGGAGTCGTATCAAAGCGTGAGCCCGGAGCAGGTCCAGCCCTACATGACCCTCGGTCCGTCCATCGTGGAGCTGATCCGGCAGGACGAGGAGTTCTGCGAGGAGCACTTCTCGACCTTCTACGCCGACGGCCTGACCCCGGACCAGGCGGAGGCGCTGGGGCCCTGGTGCCGCTTTCAGGGCATCGAGCTCGTTCCCTTGGCGCCCACGATCTCCTTCGCGAACTGGATCTTCGTGGGCTATGCGCTCACCTTGCTGCTGGGCAAGCATGTCCTGTCCGTCGTGTATTAGATATCTTTTGCAAACGGCGCCATTATTGGCTATTTTGAGAACGAGATGAACCTGGACGAGCGGTGCTGGATCTTCGGCGGGGGAGTGAGCCCCGAATGGTCCTGGGTCGTGCGCCGCCGCCGGGAGCTCGCGCTCGCCGACCTGGCCCGCATCGAGAAGCACTACCTGAAGAACGCGCCCCCGGCGGTCCGCGGGCGGCGCTACGCGGCGGGCCTGCGCTATTTCCTGAGGACGAAGTCACCCGAGCGAGACCGCCTCGCGGTCCATCCCTGCTTCGACTACTGGCTCGACCTGCACGCGCGCCACTTCGGCGCCCCCGTCCAGGAGAACGACTGGCATCTCCAGTTCGGCCTGTTCCAGAGCTTCCCGGCGGCGCTGGCGCTGTCGCGGGGCGACCGCCTCGAGCTCGACGCGACGGCGGACCCCGACGGGCGTTTCTTCTTGTACGGAACGCCGAAGTTCGTGCAGGCCGCCCCCTCCGCCGCGCTGGCTCTCAAGGTCGCGGGGGGAAAGCTGTCCGTGAACGGCAAGCCGGCGAGTCTGGAGTCGCTCGTCGAGGCGGTGCCCGGCATCGTCGCCGACGACCGCGGCTGGCTGATGGTCCACGGCGTGACCATGCACGGCCTCGTCAGCCTCGACGCGAAGGAGCGCGCGCGCTTCGCGGCGGTGCTGGGCGAGGCTTTCTGCGACCTGGCCGGGCGCGACCACGGCCTGTACTCCGAGATGCGCGACCTGCTCTTCTCGCTCGTGCCTCTCAAGAACCCGGTCGAGCACGGCAGCGTCAGCTCCTCCTACGTCAACCTGCGCGGCCTGATCGCGCTGTCCCACGCCGAGGACCGCATCCTCCAGGCGGAGACCTTGATCCACGAGTTCTGCCACCAGAAGATGAACCAGCTGCTCGTCGTGGACGCGATCCTGCTCCCCGGCCAGGGCGGCCAGGTGTTCTACTCCCCGTGGCGCCCCGACGCGCGCCGCCTGCGCGGGCTCCTGCTCGGCGCGCACGCCTTCCTGAACGTCGCGCGCTATGTCACCACCTCGCTCTCCCGAGAGGAGTTCCCCGCGGAGCAGAAGATCGAGCTGATGGTCAACGTGGCGCTGCGCCTCAACCAGGTCGAGGCGGCGCTCAAGGGCCTGACCGGCTACGGCGCCTTCACCGATTTCGGCCGCGCCTTCGTGATGGGCATGTGGAAGGAGCTCGAGGTCCTGCGCCACGCGGTGCTTTGGTTCCCGGCCGGCCTGCTCAAGGAGCAGGCGGCGACCGCCGCCGCCCACCGCCGCAAGCACGCCCTGGGCGACACCGGCTTCCACAAGAGCGCGGCGCTCGTCGACAATGTCCGCCGCACGGCCTTCCTGACCCCCGAGGAGGACGATTGAACTCGAAGGAACGGAACGAGTGGATCAAGGCCGTGGGCGCGTGCGTGCCGGACGCCGTCGTCAAGGACATGCTCGCCGCCGCCGAGGCCGCCGACGCCCCGGGGCGTTGGGAGGTCTCGGTGTGCGGCGCCGGCCTCCACGCGGCCGGCCTGCGTTTTTTCGGGGCGGGGGATTACGCGCGCTGGCGGAAGTCCTGCGCGAAGGCCTTCCGACTCGCCTGCGTCGGACCCGACGGCCCCGCCGAGGGACTTCCGTGGCTGACGGCCGCGTGGGACCTCAAGACGGGCGGCTGGACCGCTTTGCGCCTGTCCGGCTCGGCCCGGGGAAAGATCGCCGCCTGGGATTTTCGCCCCGGGCAGGCGCCCGTGCGCCGGCTGCTGGCCCCCGTCGCGTTCAAGGCGAGGGCCTTCGGCGAGCCGGCGCTCGACTTGGCGCTTGAGGAGTTCTCCCGTCTCGCGCCGTTGGCCACGCTCTCGTTCGAGGCTCCGGGCTGGTCGTTGCGTCTGGCGCGCCCCTTGCGGTGGCCTTTGTTCGCGCGCTGCGACCTCTCGGCCGCGTTCACGCCGCACTCCTCGCAGCTCGCGCTGTTCCTGCTCGATCGCGGCGTGACCGAGCTGTCCTTCGACGGGGAGGCGCTGTGGGCGCATTGCGCGGGATGAGCAAGAAGGCCTGCGTGCTCGCCAGCGGCGGCTTCGACAGCTGCGTGCTGATCGCCGACCTGCTCGAGAGGGGTTTTGTGGTCCATCCGTTCTACGTGAGCTCGGGGTTCTACTGGGAAAAAGCCGAGCTTCATTGGCTGAGGCGCTTCCTCGCGGCGCTGAAGGCCTCGCGGCTCAAGCCGCTGACGGTCGCCGAGACCCCGATGCGCTGGATCATGGGGCGGCACTGGAGCCTCACCGGCAAGGGGGTGCCGTCCTCGCGCGCGGCCTGGGACTCGGTGTATCTTCCCGGCCGCAATCTCCTACTCCTGAGCCAGGCGGGGGTCTATGCCGCCACGCACGGCATCCCTCTCGTCCTGCTCGGCGTTCTTCGCGGCAATCCTTTCGCCGATTCCAAGCCCCGCTTCCTCAAGGGGATGGAGTCGGCGATCAACGACGCCCTGGGCTCGCGCTTGAAGGTCGAAGCGCCCTATACCAAGCTCGGCAAGAAGGAGGTGGCCCGCCTCGCCGCGAGTCTGGCCGAGCGCTTCCCGCTCGAGCTGACCTTCTCCTGCCTGCGTCCGCGCGGCGTCAAGCCCTGCGGGAAGTGCAGCAAGTGCGCGGAGCGCCGCGCCGGCCTTCCCGCCGGATGATCGCGGCGCGCGCGGTCATCCTGGCGGCATCGACGGCCTTCTCCGCGGCGGCGGAGACTCGTTTTGACATCTCCCTCGATCCCCGCCTGGAGCTCGCGGGCGTCGTCGAGGCGCTCTCCGCCTCCTCCGCGGCCTTCCCTTCCCCGGCGCACCCCGCCGATTTCACTTTGCCCCGGCGCGGCGGGCTCGCCCGGATCGAGAAGCGGTTCGGCTCCCTGCGCGGTCATCCCGCGGTGCGTTTTCATGCCCTGCCGTCGTTTCGGGGCATCAGCTACAACGACCGGCGGCAGGTGCTGCTGCGCCTGAGCATGCCCCCCGCGCTCGAAGCGCCTTCGGACCTCGCGGACCTCGGCCTCGTGTCCGCCGTCGGCGGGGAGGAGCTCCTCGAGCGCTGGATCGAAGGTTTGCGCGAATTCGCCCGGGACTCACGCTTCATGGAGTATCATCGTGACGAGAGCTTCCGCATAGAGTCGGAGCTCTCCCGCTTCAGGAAGGCGCTCCTTCAGGGGGAGTACCTGGCCAAGATCGAAGAGTACACCGGTCTTCCGTTTCGGGGACGGATACACTTCTTCCTCTCCCGCTTCTACATGCATGGAGCGGCCGTGACCATGGTCCGGTTCGAAGACGATTCCATTCATGTCGCGATGACCGCGGGCGTCGAGGAGGATGCTCCTCCGTGGGATGACCTCCGCTATGCGGTCTTCCCGGATGAGGTCTGGCATGAGAGCGCGCATGGGATACTCGATGAACGCACCGACAGGTTCACTCTGGAGGACTCCGTTCTGAAGGCCTTTGTCCGGCCGCCCGCGCGCGACTGCCAGGACCCGGGGCACTGCGTCAGGGAGCACGTGGCTGTGGGCGTGGCCGCGCGTCTGGTCCGCGCGGAGCAGGGTGACCTCGCGGCCGAAAAAGTTCTGGCCGAGGCGGAGGAGGGCGGGCTCCTCCATATCCGCGCCGTCGAGAATATCCTCTCCGAGTATGAAGCCGACCGGAAGCGCTACCCGACCCTTGCCGCGTTCTATCCCCGCCTTCTGGGCGCCGACCTTCTGGTTTCGGGCGCGCGAGACTAGCCCGGCTCGGCGAGCTGCTCGGACGAGACCGCTCGGCTCGTGTAGGAGCCCGGCTCCAGCTGGTCGTTGAGCCAGGTCACGGGCTGGGGCTTGAAGGAGACCTCGACGAAGGAGCGGCACCCGGCGGCGTGGGCGGCGCGCACGGCGTCGAGGTGGCGCTCGCAGGCCACGGTCTGCTCGGCGAGCAGTTCCTTGATGCGCGCCGGGTCGGTCTCGGCCTTGCCCGAGGTGCCCATGAAGACGGGAACCTTCGGCGCCTTGAGCTCGAGGGAGGCCAAGGTCGCGGCGAGGGCCGCCCGGGCGGGGGCGAAGGCCGCGGTGTGGTAGGGACCCTCGACCTTGAGCACCTTCACCTTGACCGGCCAGTCCTCGGCGCGCGCCTTCTCGGCGTAGGCCTCGAGCGCGGCGGTCGAGCCGCCCAAGGTCCCTTTCGTCTGGGTGTTCCATAAGGCGACGCTGACGCCGGGGACCTCGGAGGCGGAGTCGGCGACGTCCTGGAAATCGTCGGCGGACGCCGCGGCCAGGCCCATCGGCTCGGCGAAGCCCTTGCAGCAGTCGGAGAAGGCCTTCGCGCGCGCGGCGATGAAGCGGCCCGACTCCTCGACGCTCAGCGCCCCGGCCGCGACCAAAGCGGCGACGACGCCCATCGAGTGCCCGATCGCGCCGTCGAGCGCGAGGCCGGGGTGGGCGGCCTCGTAGGCGAGCCAGTGGGCGACGTGGGAGGCGTGGATGGCGCGCTGGGCATTAAAGGTCAGCGCGAGCGGCTCCTCGGGCATCGTCGTCAGCAAGACCTCGAGGTCGGCGCCGAGGGAGGGCTTAAGCCGCTCGATGACGGCGCGGGCGGCGGGGTTCTTGAGCAGCTCCACACCCATCCCCGTTTCCTG
>JAUYSH010000136.1 GCA_030696455.1 Elusimicrobiota bacterium | reverse complement strand
CGGAGTCCCCGCGTGATGACCTTTCAAGAGATCGTGCTCGAGCTGCAGGATTTCTGGTCGAAGCAGGGCTGCGCCGTCGTGCAGCCCTCTCACCTGTAAAAGGGGGCGGGCACCTTCAACCCGGCGACCTTCTTCGGCGCGCTGACCTCCGCGCCCGCGCGCTTCGCCTACATCGAGCCCTGCCGCCGCCCCGCCGACGGCCGTTACGGCGAGAACCCCAACCGCCTCGGCAAGTACTACCAGTTCCAGGTCATCATGAAGCCCGTCCCGGCCGGGATCACCGACACCTATCAGAAGTCGCTCAAGGCCATCGGCCTCGACCCCAAGAAGCACGACCTGCGCTGGATCGAGGACGACTGGGAGTCCCCCACTCTTGGGGCTTCGGGCGTCGGTTGGGAAGTCTGGCTCGACGGCATGGAGATCACCCAGTTCACCTACTTCCAGCAGATGGGCTCGATGCCCCTCTCGCCCGACTCCGTCGAGCTGACCTACGGCCTCGAGCGCATCGCGATGTACCTGCAGAACAAGAACTCGGTGTATGACCTCGACTACGGCGGCGGCCTGACCTACGGCGACCTGCACAAGCCCCAGGAGCGCGAGCTGTCCCGCTATTCCTTCGAGACGGCGGATGTGGCGCTGCTGTCCAGGCATTTCAACGAGTGGGAGGCCGAGGGCGCGCGCCTCGCGGGGTTCGGGGATCCGATCCCGGCGTACGACTGCGTGGTGAGGGCCTCGCATCTGTTCAACACGCTCGAGGCGCGGGGCGCCATCTCGGTCACCGAGCGGGCGCATTACATCGGCCGGATACGCAACCTGGCGCGCAAAGTCATGGAGCTGTACATCGAGAAGCACACGCCGAAAGAACCGGCGGCGGCGAAATAACATGGCCAAAAAGATAAAGCTAAACGATTTCCTTCTCGACATCCACACCGAGCCCTTCCCCGCGCGCTTCGTGCCTCCCGCGCTCGATCAGCTCCAGCTCAACGCCTCCAAGTGGCTCGCGGGCAAGATCGAGCACGGCGACATCGCAGTCGCCGGCACTTTGCGCCACCTGATCCTGACCGTCAAGGGCGTCGCTTCTAAAGGACTCGATAAGACGGAGCGCTTCAAAGGCCCGAAGGTCGGCGCGCCCGCGCCCGCGCTCGAGGGCTTCGCGCGCAAGTACGGCCTCGAGGCCTCCGCCCTCATCCCCGAGGGAGGCGTGCTCTACGCCGAGGTCCACAGCAAGGGCGAAGCCGCCCCCGCCTTGCTCGCGGCGATGATCCCCGAGCTGATGAAGTCCCTGCAGTTCCCCAAGTTCATGACCTGGGAGGAAAGCGGCTTCAAGTTCGGCCGCCCCCTGCGCGCCATCACCGCCTTGCTCGGCGACAAGGTCGTCGCCGTCACCGTCGCCGGCGTCAAGTCCGGCCGCGCGGTGTATGGGCATCCGGTTCTGGCCAAAGCCCCCCAAAACCTCAAGGACCCGGCGAAGCACGCCGTCGTTCTTCGGCAGGGGCTCGTGATCGCGGACCCCGAAGAACGCCGCCAATATTTACTGAAGGCCCTCGCGCAAGCGACGAAACCGACCGGCGGCGTGACCGAGCCCGACGAGGCGCTCATCGACGAGACGGTCTTCATGGTCGAGCATCCCGTCCCCGTGCTGGGCAAGCTGCGCGACGCGCACATGGTCCTGCCCGCGGAGCTCCTCAAGCTCGTGATGAAAAAGCAGCTCAAGTTCTTCCCCGTCGTCACCAAGTCCGGCCTCCTTCACCCGTACTTCGTCGGGGTGCGCGACGGCCTGTCCTCCGGCAACGAGCTGGTGCGCGAGGGCTATCAGCGTGTGCTCGAGGCGCGCTTCAACGACGCCGCCTTCTTCGTCGGCCGCGACGCCGCGTCCACCCTCGAGAGCAAGCTGCCGCTCCTCGAGCGGGTCACCTATCAAAAGGCGCTCGGCTCGATGTCCCAGAAGGCCGCCCGCGTTTCGGAGCTCTCCTCCTGGATCTGCGAGCGCCTGCGCCAGACGGCCCCCGTCGACGAGCAGGCGGTCGCGCGCGCGGCCAAGCTCGCCTACGCCGACCTCGTCACCGACGTCGTCAAGGAGTTCCCCGAGCTGCAGGGCCACATGGGCGGCGTCTACGCCCGCAAGGACGGCGAATCCGAGAAGGTCGCCCTCGCCGTCGAGCAGTTCTACTACCCCGTCGCCGCCAAGTCCCCCGCCCCGGCGACCGCCGAGGGCGCCGTCGTCTCTTTGGCGGGCAAGCTCGACAGCCTCGCGGGCTGCTTCGCCGCGGGCATGATCCCCACCGGCTCGGCCGACCCGTACGCCCTGCGTCGCCAGGCCTTGGGAGCGATACGGATCGTCCTCGAAAAGCAGCTTCCGCTCGACCTCGACGAGGCCATCGCGCGCGCCCTCGCCCTTCAGCCCGTCGCGACGCCCGAGCCCGCCAAGCTCGCCGCCCAGCTCGCCGACTTCGTCTGGGGGCGCGCCCAGTCCCTGTTCGAAGACATGTCGTTCGCCGTCGACGAGGTCCGCTCCGTGCGCGCCGGCGCCCTCAAGAACTTCCCCGACGCCTTCCTGCGCCTGGCCGCCCTGCGCGCCGTCCGGCGCGACCCGGCCTTCGACTCGCTCGCGGCCGCCTTCAAGCGCGCCTCGAACATCCTCAAGCAGGCCAGATCGGAAGACGGGGCCGCCCCCGAGCGCGCGCTCCTGCGCGACCAGGCCGACTTCGACCTCTACGACGCGCTCGTCGCCGCCGAGGGCTCCGCCAACGACCGCATCGTGCGCGGCGACTTCGAGGGCGGGCTCAAGACCCTCGTCTCGGTCAAGCCGCATCTCGACGCGTTCTTCGAGAAGGTCATGGTCATGGTCGAAGACGAGGCGCTCAAGCGCCAGCGCCTGGCCCTGCTGAGCAAGCTCGTGCGCGCCTTCCGCCGCGTCGCCGACCTCTCCGAGCTCCAGGCCTCCGCGTCGTGAGGCGTCAGCGCCGGTCCGCGGCGAAGCCCGCGAGATAGCCGGCCGCGGTCCACGTCGCGACCGCGGAAACGGCCTGAGCGAGGATCGGGCCCAAAGTCAGGCCGGCGGCCGACATCAGGAACACGAACGGGCTCAGCAGGAGCAGCAGGGGCATGGCCGTGTAGCCCGCCAGGCGCGCGATCGGGCCTTGTCCCTCGGGCCCCGCGTTGAAGATGCAGGCGCCGAGCAGGAGCCCGACGAGAAAGCCTCCGAAAGCGAGCCTCCGGCGCCACATATTGTAAGTTTAGGCCGCGCGGCGGCCCCCCGCCATGACCGGCGCCATATTAGCCCCCGACGACGACGCTCGTCATCGACATCGAGCTCTCGACGGCCTCGTTGAAGAAGGCCAGGCCCTCCCCCTTGCGTCTCAGCGCGAGGATATAAAGCAGGGGCAGGTAATGCTCGGGCGACGGGATCGCGAGCTCCGTGTCGGGCCCGAGACCGTCGTAGTCCGCGAGCGTGCCGAGGTCCCCCGCCGCGATCAGCGCCTTCACCTTCGCGTCGAACCGCGCCGCCCAGTCGTAGGGCTCGCTCCTCCTCGGATCGTAGAAGCTCAGGTTGTGCACGATGTTCCCCGTCGCGAGCACGAGGACCCCTTCCTCCCTCAACGGCGCCAGCCGGGCGGCGAGAGCGGCGTGCTCCGGGCCCGAGCGCGTGGAGTCCAGGCTCAGCTGGACGACGGGCACGTCGGCCTTCGGGTACAGCGCGGCCAGCACGCTCCACGCCCCGTGATCGAGGCCCCGCTCCTCATCGAGCGCGACGGGCTCGGGCTTGAGCAGCTCCGCGACCCTGCGGGCCAGGTCGGGGCTCCCCGGCGCGGGGTAGGCCAGCGCGTGCAGCTCCTTGGGGAATCCTCGAAAGTCGTGGATGGTCCCGGGCTTCTCGCCCATCGTGACGGCGACTCCTTCCGTCTCCCAGTGCGCGGACACGCACAGGATCGCCTTCGGGCGCGGCAGCCTCGCGCCGAGGGCGCTCCAGGCGCGGCGGACGTCGGTGTCCTCGACGGCGTTCATCGGCGAGCCGTGGCCGGCGAAGACGGCGGGGTGGGCGCTCATGGGGTATTAACCTAAATCCGCGGGCCTGCGTAAAACTGTTGTTGACAACAGTTTTGTCAAAGTCTGTGGATGACGCTCAGCCGCGCGCGCGGATGGTCTCCGCATAGGCCTCGAGCTTCTCGGCTCCGGCGACGTCGCCCTCGGCCCGGAGCTTCTGGGCCGCCTTGAGGGCGCCTTCAAGGATCTCGGCGTTCGCCTTCTTCTCCGCCTCGGCGCGGTTATGGTCGCGCTGCGAGATGCCGCTTTCCCCGATCAGCTCCTTCAGGCGGGCTTCCGGATCATCGGGACTTTTCGTGAGCTTCTTCTTGCCAACGACGGCGGCGGCGATGCCGACCATCATACCGACGGCCCAGGCTCCTGCGGTGGCTCCGTCCATGGCTTAGCTCCCTCCTTTCCTTCGGCCGTCGGGGACATGATAGCGCAGTTCCGCGAAGCCGGTGCCGACCTGGCGGACCGATACGAGCGAGAGCGGGGGCTGCGTGAGGCGGCGCGGGAACAGGGGCTTGCCCTTCCCCAACGTTACGGAGGCGACCTGGACGAGGATCTCGTTCAGGAGCCCGGCGTCATGGAATTGGCCGGCGAGGTCTCCCCCGCCGACGATCCAGATGTTCTTGGGGCCGGCGGCGGAGCGCATCGCGGCGTGGACGGGGCGGACGTCGCCTCTCACGAAGGTGATATTGGCGCCGGGGATGGCTTTCAAGGTCCGGGTGGTGAAGACCCAGGCGGGCTGGGTGTAGGGCCAGGCGGAGCCGGTCTCGGCCTTCACTTTCTCGGCGTGGCGGAGCATCCACTCATAGGTCGAGGAGCCCATGGCCAGGGCGCCGACGTCGGCGATGAAAGAGGGGTAGCTGGTCTCGTTGACGTCGCCGAGAGGGAAGAGCCACTCGAGGGAGTCGTCTTCCGTGGCGATGAAGCCGTCGAGGCTCGAGGCGGTGAAGTATTGGGTTTTCATTTACGCTTTAGGATGACATGGACGGCTTTCTCAGAAGGGATGACCTGGACGGTTAACGGGCCTTTTCGTCATGCGCCCCCGCGGTTCCCTTGAAGACATGGAGTGCATTTGAGGCAAATGCCGCCAGAACCGCTCCCGCTACGTTCCGAACAAGAGCGAATAGATGATCTTTTTTATCGAAACGGGCATCGCGTTCTTTGGCACTTATCATCAGTTCATCAATGATTTGCTTCGGATCAGAAGGTTCGGTGCTGGAAACAGTCACCTCAAAATAAACCTTGTGATCACTCCGCAGAGTAGTATCGATGCCAAGGACACCTGGAATCGCCAGCATCTTGTCTGCAATTTTCTTTTTCTCCGGCTCAAGCTCTGTGTTGAGGCGTAGATGGCGCAGGCGGGCAATAAGGTTTTCGGTGGCCCCAATCTGCTCTTCGATTTCGGCATGCGTAATGCTCGGATCCAAATAGCCTGTGATATGAACAATGCGATTTCTATTTCTAACTAGACCGCGAACTTTCAAGAAATCGATCTTGTCGAATGATTCAAGAAGAGGGAGGACGGCAGTAATTCGTTTGTTTAGGCCGAGTTCAGGAGAGAGGAAATCTTTAATTGCTTTTGCGGATACGCCTTTCTTCGCCAGCGCAATAGGTAGATATCGAGACATTGCGATTTCTAAAGCAATTGTGGATTCGATGATTGCCATTCGCAAATTGCGCTTATTCAAAAACTCCAATGAGTTGATAAGGAACTCATCTTCGGGCTCGATGGGGCGATTGTCCTCTAGCATTTCCCTCACTTGTGGTGCGTAAGTGGTAAGGAAAAATGCCCCTGGTGCACTTTCAAAATCAGTTAATAGGCTGGAGAAACCAGTCCCTTTTGGAGGTTCGAAAACGTCGGTTTCTATGGTCAGTTTCAGGCCAAGACGTCTGAGTTGCGACGCCGGTTTCAATGAACGAAAGTGGAATTCCTCAAGTCCCAGCACGTTGCCCTGTACGCGGAGAGTCCTTAAAAAATGATTGGCGACTCGCAACACACTGCTCACAATCTCTTGTTGGCCCTCTGCGTGCGCCCATGCATCACGAAGCCGTTTCTCTGTCCAGGCGCTCGCAGGTTGAGGCGTAAGCGACAAGACAAGGCCCGAAACTCCTCCAGAGCCCTGAAACCCCGCAGTGCTTTCTGGAAGAGTCGTCTTGTTCGAAAATCGAAAGGCAACTGCCACAATAAAATCACGGGTTTTGAAGTTGAACCGCTGATCCAACTCAGCCTCAGTAGCTGCCGCTACAGATAGCTGGACCGGAACCGCGCAGGTAATTTCTGTTGGCATATGTCCTACTAACACCCTCGCGCTATCAAATTCCTCAAGTGGAAATGCGGCATTAACGTTCCCCAATTCGCCGCCAAAACAAACCGCTAGTTGACTGGCGCCGATCTGCAACTTTCAAGAATTTCTAGATACCGAGCGGCCCGTTCCGCCGCTTCGTGAAAGAAATATCCGTCCTTCCTAACATGCACATTGAACTCCTTGAGCTTGGCAATTAGCATGCCGACGTTTTGCTCAGCGATTAACACCGCGTTCGCCACTCCCGGTCCAAAACAGCCATCGACGATACGTAACTCCCCTTTGGGAGGAAGATCAATATCAGTAAAGTGGTGATTATTAATAAGCCATATTCCACCAAGAAGCGCGATCTCAAATTCCGCCCGGCGCGACGTCAGTACCCCGATTCGTGATTGGAATAACTCAGCCAACCTCGGTTGGAGAAACCGAACGGCTTCATAGGGGCGATCCGCGTCGCGAGCGTGGGGCTCCTCGGGCCCGTGATAAATTGGAAAGGATTCCGCATAAAAACGAAGTATTAAGTCTATGCCTGCAACACAGGCAGTATCAAAGAAGAGTTGGTGTTTGGTGAACAGCGCCTGGAGAGATTCGTAGGCTTTCCGTGGCACAGGTCCACCCATTCCCTCCCAGTCCTGATATTCAGCGGCGACCCACTGCTGATTTACCTGTTCAATTCCCTCCAGCATCAAGGCAAATGCATCCCGCTGGTGGTCAAAAAAGAGGGAGGTGCGAAGCTGCTGAAGCTGATTGTGATGCGCTAAATCTTGTATTCGCGTATTGAGCTCGGACTTGTGAGTTTCCAGCTTTTGAGCATACTCGTGGCGGATTGATTGCTGGAGGCGCTCTGAAATCCAGTTGCGAAGCAGCCAGACTAGGAGTGCTCCGCTTAGGCCGCCCGAAATGGTTCCCAGAATGAGATTAAGCATGGCGCCTTATATTCCTCTCTGCCCATAGAAGTAAGAGTCTGCGGTTAGCCGCCGCTTTGTTTCTCTGCAAGTTCACTGAACTTCGCCTCAACCTTTTGGATTTCCTGCTGTATTTGCTCCCGTACTTCCGTAACAAGCCGTTTAATTCCCGGTAGCCGCTTTTCGAGAATTCCGTAATTCGTCCCTTTGAATGACATCGGGTATGCCCAACCACGCTTCGTTTTCCACTGAGCGAGTTTCGGGTTGTACTCAACGAGGTCGGAATGCGCAAAACGTTCATTCCGAAGAGCGATTAATACAAGGTGCAGTTCCATCTGCGATTTGGGGACAACTCGAAGAGGACATGTGTGTTTGGGAATGAATTTCCCTCGACTCGTCGAGAAGGGCCTACCGTACGAAACCACTAAATCCCGAAAAATCCTAAATCGAGCATCCGTTTCCTTGGTCTTTTCAAGCAGCGCTATCCCATTTTTGACGTCATCCATATCCATTGAGAATACGCGCAGGAAAAGGTACTTCTCACCTTCGCGATCGTCCACGGTTATCATTTCGTTTTGGGCATACTGCTAAGTAGGCAGGTCGGTCTATCCAGTTGAGCGAGCCACATCTCGCGAATTGTAAAGAGAAAACCCATCTTTGGCAATGGCAATTGCCATGTTCCAAAAAAAAAGCCGACCCACCCGGGCCGGCCTCCTCGAAAGTCTAAAACCGCCTATTAAGAGAACTAAAGCCCCGCCCTCACCCTCCACCCCGCCTTCGCGATCGGCATCCTCCTCCCCACCCCGAACGCCTTCGACGAAATCTTGATCGAGGGCGGCGCCTGGCGGCGCTTGAACTCGCTCCAGTCCATGCGGTCGAGCAAGGTCTCCGCGACGGCGCGGTCCCCCACGGCGCGGGCCACGCGCCCCGGCTCCAGTCGGGACTGCACCCAGGCCTCGAGCGCGTCGTCGACCTGGTCGTACGGCGGCAGGTCGTCCTGGTCTTTCTGGTCCGGCTTCAGCTCCGCGGACGGCGCCTTCGTGATCGAGTTCGAGGGGATGACCTCGCGGTCGGCGTTGAGCCAGGAGGCGAGCTCGTAGACGAGGCGCTTGGGCGCGTCGGCCAGCGGGGCCAGCGCGCCGCACATGTCGCCGTACAGGGTGCAGTAGCCGACGGCGAGCTCGGATTTGTTGCCCGTGGTCAGGACGAAGCCGCGGTGGGCCTTGTTGGCCAGGCCCATCAGGATGACGCCCCGCGCGCGCGCCTGTAGATTCTGTTCCGCCAGGTCGGGGCTCCCCTTCCCCCATTTGTCGCCGAGCGTCTGAATCAGAGCGCCATAGACGCCGGCGATCGGCGCCGTGCGCAGCTCGATGCCCAGGTTCTTGGCCAGGGCCTTCGCGTCGTCGAGGCTGCCCTGCGAGGAGTAGGAGGAAGGCATGCTCACGCCGACCACGCGATGGGGCCCGAGCGCCCGCACGGCGAGGGCGGCGGCGACGGCGGAGTCGATGCCGCCGTAGAGGCCGAGGAAGGCGGTCTGCAGGCCGCACTTGCCGGCGAAGTCCTTGATGCCCAAGGTGAGGATCTCCCCCACCTGGCCGACGGCGGAGGGCTCGGGGGCGAGCGTGGCGCCTTCCCAGGTCTTCGTGTCGATGACGAGGAGGTCCTCGGCGGCGAAGGCGGCGCGGGCGCGGAGCTTGCCCGAGGCGTCGTAGGCGAGGCTGCCCCCGTCGAAGACGATCTCGTCGTTGCCCCCGACCGCGTTGCAGTAGAAAAGAGGACGCTTGAGCCGCTTGGCGTGCTCGGCGATGAGCTTCTTGCGGACCTCGGTCTTGCCGCGAAGGTACGGAGAGGCGGAAAGGTTCAGGAGGATGTCCGCGCCGGCCTTGACCTGCGCGGCGACGGGGTCGACGGTGTAGAGGCGGCGCGAGGTCGACGGGTCCTTCGCCCAGGCGTCCTCGCAGATGGTGACCCCGAGCTTGAGGCCGCCCCACGCGATGGGCTTGTTCTCGGAGGCGGGCTCGAAGTAGCGGGCCTCGTCGAAGACGTCGTAGGTCGGCAGGAGGGTCTTGTGGCGGACCGCGACGACCTTGCCGTTGTGGAGGAGGGCGGCGGAGTTGCGCACGGGCTTGCCCACTTTTCCCTTCCAGCGGGAGACGAAGCCCACGAGGGCGGCGGTGCCGCGGACTTTTTTGGCCAGCGCCGCGAGGGCCTTCTCGTTGGCGGCGGCGAAGCCGGGCTCTTCCCAGAGGTCGAGGGCGGGGTAGCCGCCGAGGGTCTGCTCGGGGAAGACGACGAGGGCGGCGCCGCGGCGGCAGGCCTCGTCGAGCGCGGAGAGTATCTTCTCCGAGTTGCCGCGCAGGTCGCCGACGGTCGTGTCGATCTGCGCCAGGGCGAGCTTCACGTCAGTCCCCGGCCGTTTCGCAGCTGCGGGCGAAGACGGAGCCGGCGCCCATGAAGCCGGCTTCGACGGCTTCCTCGACGGCGTCGCGCGTCGGGCGCCCGGCGAGGGCGGCGACGGGGGCGATGCCCTCCAGGGCCCAGGTCATGAGCTCGGCGGGGTCCTGGTTCGTGGCCTGGGCGACGGCGTCCATCTGGCCGAGGATGGCGACGGCGGTGCGCGGGAGGTCCATTTCGAGGATCAGCATGCCCTTCATGAGGCCGCGGCAGACGGCGGCGACGCTGTGCCGGGGATCCTGGCGGGCCTGGGTGCCGGAGACGGCCTTCGAGATGATCTGACGGGCGACGAGGCCGGCGCCGGCGGGGGCGTCCGATATGCCCTTGAAGCGCTCCACGACGATCTCCTTCGCGAGCTTCTCGAGGTTGAAGTCGTCCACGGCCCGAGTATACCATCTCTTGCGCGGAGGGTGCCCGGGTGGTACACTGGCGCCGATGAGACGCCTCGTGTTGGTCCTCGCGTCGGCCGGATTCTCGGCCTGCGCCGCGCTTCCCCCGGGACAGCCCGCCTCGCTCGAACACGGCCTGCTGATCGCGCGCGTGGAGGTCTCGGGCGCGGTGTTCTCGCGCTTTTTTAAATTCGCCGACGCGGGGAGCATCGTCGGGCTCGACGCGAAAGGGGTCCCCCTCCCGGGCCAGCGCGGGCTGTCGGGCCCGTCGTTCAACGGCTATGTCGTGTTCTACAACGTGCCGCCCGGGCGCTATACGCTGCGCTCGGCCTCGTTCAAGGCGCGCGGCGCGCGCTACCAGGTTCAGCCCCCGCCCGCGGATGAGGCCAAGAGGTCCGTCGTGCTCAAGCCGGGCGCCGCCGCGTATTTGGGGAGCTATCGCTTCGATTCGCGCTGGCCGGAGTTCTGGTCCGGGACCGGGCGGGCCGCGCGCATCGTCGCGCATTGGCTGACGCCGTTCTTGAGGCGGCCGCTGATCCCGCGGGACACGGGCCAGGCCGCCTACGAGACGGAGCCGGCGCACGAGGCGCGAGCCTTGTTCGCGGTGCGCGAGGGCTTGGCCGGGACGCAGTGGAGCGAGGTCGCGGCCGCGCGCCTGCGCGAGCTCGGGGCGGCGGAGCCGGCGAAGCGGGCGGGCGTCGTGCGCTCCCGCCCGCTTCCCCTGCGGGAGGAGCCGTTCGTCTCCTGGCGCGACACGCTGAAATGGGGCGAGCCGCGGCGGGTGGCGTCGGGGATGGCGTGGCGGCGGCCGGGAGGAGAGGCCCAGATCGCCATCTTTCACACGACCGCGACCGCTCCCGGGTTCGCGGGCTGGGAGGCGGCGGTGTCCGAGCTGCGCGCGGAGGCGGCGACGAGCGTCGAGGACCGCGGCGGCGTCTATGAGGTGGTCGTCGGCACGCGGACCGGGCTCGCGGCGCGCACGACGAAATACGTCTATCCCCAGGGAACCCTCGTCGGCAGCGAGACCAAGGTGGTGGTGACGGAGACGACCATCGTGCCCGACGGTTATGGGATCTTCACCTCGCGGCTGCGCGCGCCCCGCGCGGAGTTCCCGAGGGTCCTGGCGGCTTATCGCGAGTTCCTGCTCCAGCTTTCGCTGGGGCCGCCCGCGCCGAAGGCGCCGCCGAGGCAGGAGGCCGTGCTGCCGTTCTCCGGAGGCGGGCCGTGAGCGACGAGGATCGCCGCGCGGGCGGGAGGCTGCTCACCGAGCTGAGCGTGGTGCTGCGCCCGTCGAAGGGAGGCGAGCCGATCGACGATCGCGCGGTCGCGCACGACATCTCGATCAACGGGTTCAAGGTGGAGACGCAGGCTCAGTTGGCGGACAACATGCTGCTGAGCTTCACCCTCGAGCTGCCCAAGGGCGAGAGCGCGACGGGGAAGGGGCGCGTGGTGTGGACCAACCGCGAGACGTTCGCCTGCTGGGCCGGCGTCGAGATACTCTCCTTGCCTTGGAGCGACAAGCGCCGGCTGGCCCGCACGCTCAACCCTCACGGCGTGGATTGGGACCGGCTGACGAGCGTGTGCGTCACGGTCGTGATGGCGCTGACGGTGCTCGCCGCGGCGCACCGCGTCCTCACGAGCCCCCATCTGCGGGCGCTGGCCATGACCTTGGCGCCGAAGGCCATCGCGCTGCTGGTGATGGGCTGGGCCCTGGTGGGGCTGCTCAGCCGCCCGCGGCGCTAGGTTAAAACCCTTCCCGGCAGCGGGGGTCCATCGCGTCGCGCAGGAACAGGCGCGCGCCGCCGCCGCGCAGGACGAAGCCCCAGCGCTCGTGGCCCCACAGCGGCTCCCCCTTGGTGTAGGCGAGCAGGAAGGGGCTTCCGTTGCCGCCGGGATCGTAGGCGACGAAGCGCAGCTGGGCGGTCTCGCTCATGAGGTCGTGGGGCATCTCGACGCAGGGCCCGACCAGGCGGTCGCCGTCGGCGAGGCGCAGGCAGCGCCGGTGCGACGAGGAGATCTGGGCGTCGGTGATGAGCGCGGTCGGCGCCTTGAGGCCCGCGACGCGCGGATGCGCGGCGAAGTCGATCTTGAGCGCGATCTTGTCCGCCGAGGGCGCGGCGAGGAAGGCGGCCGCGCCCTCGTCGTCCTCGCGGAAGAGGTAGGCGCCGGACTTCCCCTCCTCGAGGGCGGCGGCGGTCAAGGTCGAGCCGAGCAGACGGTACAGCGGCTCGTCGACCATGTTCTCGAGCGCGTCATAGCGGGCGTTGGAGCCCTTCAGCTGGAAGCCCGCGGGCACCTTGATCGCCATCACGGGGTCGCCGACGGAGGAGCGCGGGCCCTTGAGCAGGGCGGCGCGCAGCTTGCGCGGCTTCTTGCCCGCGCACGCGCCGCCGTAGGTCGCGGAGGTGCGGCCGACGACGAAGAGGTCGGCGCCGGCGCTGCCCACGATCAGGAACTTCGACCCCGGCATCAGGTCCCCCGCCTTCGCCGACTTGCGCGGCTTGTCGAAGATGACCCACTGGTTGCCGGACTTGTAGACGGGGAAGAGGCCGCGCGCGCCGTAGTCGTCCTGGGCGGAGGACGCGGAGGCGAGGGCCAGGACGAAGAGCAGGAGGAAGGCGAGCCGCGGCATCGTGGTCCAGAATATCAAATACCGCGCGGCAGGCGAAGCCCGTCCGGCGCGGCGGGGCGCCGCGCCGGCAGCTCGTGCTCGAGCCAATGGCCGAGTTCGGCGCCGGTGCGCGCGTCGTAGAGGACGGCGCCGGCCCCCGGGGTGATCACGGCGACCTTGGTGAAGTCCGCGCTGTAGACGAGCTCGACGCCGTCGGTGAGGCGGATGAGTCCCTCGGCGTCCCAATCGGAGAAGCGGCGCCAGTTCCAGAGCTGGCCGTCGTGAAGGGCGAACCAGACGCCTTTCTGCTTGCCCCACCAGAGCTCGCGGTGGCGCAGCAGAGGCGAGAGCCCGGGCTCGCCGACGGCCCAGACCCGCGTCTTCTCCTTCCAGAGCCACAGCCAGCGGGCGTCGGCGGCGACGCCGGTCGCCGGTCCGTCGTGCCACCGGTCGCCCGGATCCCAGTGCGGCTTGACGCGGCGGTCGGCGACGCGGGAGCGGCGCGGGTCGTGGGCCTCGAGGCGGTCGAGCTCGTAGGGGCGCGAGGGCACGGGCGAGCCGTCGGGCAGGCGCGCCGGCTTGCGCCGGTCCAGGCCCGCGAGGTCGGGCGGCGTCAAGGCCGAGGGCGGAGGACGCAGGGCGCCCGGGCCGAGCAGCTTCGACAGCAGCAGCGGGCGCGCGCGGCGTCGCGCCGCGGCGGCGGCCCGTTCCGCCTTCGAAGCGAGCCCGGCGCGGCGGGGAGGCGTGAACAGCGGGAAGGAGCGCGCGCTCCGGCGCGACCACGAGGCTCCCGCCGGCGCGCCCGCCGCGGACCGGGAAAAAGCGGAGACGGCGGCCGTCCGGCCGCCGGAGGCCGGGGCGGCCGGCGCCGTCGCGAGAAGGGCGCGGCTGCGGGGGCTCCCCGACGCGGGCTCGGGCCTGCCCGGACGCGCGGTCTGCGCGAGCGCGGCGCGGCGGGCCGCGGCGCGAAGCAGGCGGACGACGGCCTCGTGCAGGGCGCCGGTTTTGACGGGCGACGGGGCGGCGTCGACGGGCTTCTCGCGCGAGGCGCGCTCGTCCGGCAGCGGGGGCCGCCCCGCGGCGGCGGCGGCCCGCGCCGCCCCCCATTCGAGCGCGGGGGCGGAGAGCGTC
>JAUYSH010000119.1 GCA_030696455.1 Elusimicrobiota bacterium | reverse complement strand
ACACCCCTCAGGACATGAAACCGCCGCCGGGCCTTATGAAAGAATCGGCCCGCCTGCTTCCATGCCGTTGCGCGCAGGCGAAGAAGCCCATCGCCGCAGGCGATAAATCCGTTGCCGTTGCCTTTGCCGTGCGCACGCGAGGCTGACCTGACGGGTCATCGGGGAGGAGGATCGACCCTCGCCGGGGCGTAGGGTCCGCCGCGACAAGGGGTCTTCATGCGTCGCGGACGGACCCGAGAGTGAGGTCAATCCGAACGCCCCCGGCGAGGGTCGATCCTCCTCCCCGGCCCGCGTCGGCGTTGGGCTTCAGCGCCCGACGGGGGACCAGTGAGGCGTGACGCTCGAGCCGGGGACGTCGGCCATGAGGCGGGGGGCCGAGCCGTCGGCGTCCATCACCCAGATCTGCGAGCGCTTGCCGCGCGTCGAGGAGAATGTCAGGAACCGGCCGTCGGGGGACCAGGCCGGGTCCTCGTTGGAGCCCTCGCCGCGCGTGAGTTGCCGCAGTTGGCCGCCCGTGATGTCGACGAGGAAGATGTCCATCTTGTCCTTGTTGTGCGCGCGGCCCGCGAACGCGATCCATTCGCCCGTCGGCGACCAGGCCGGGGCGTCGCACCAGTTGAGGCTCGTCAGGCGCGTGATCTTCTTCGTGGGGATGTCGAGGATGTGGACCTGCGGATTGCCCGAGCGGTCTGAGATGAAGGCGACCTGGCGGGCGTCGGGAGAGAAGGTCGGCGTGCTGTCGGCGCCGAAATGGGAGGTCAGGCGCTCGGCCTTTCCGCCGGCGACTTCCTTGATATAGAGATTGGGGCTCTTGCCCTTCGAGAGGGTCATCAGGATCTTCGTCCCGTCCGGCGAAAAACCGCCGGCGATGTTCAGGCCCTGCTCGTTGGAGAAGACCTTCGAGCGGCCGGTCTCCAGGTCGAGAAACCAGAGGTCGGGGTTGCCGTCCTTGTAGCTCGTGTAGGCCAACGCGCGCCCGTCGGGGGAGAAGCGCGGCAGCAGCGAGATCGAGCGGTTGTCGGTCAGGCGCTTGACCGCGTCGCCGTCGTAGTCCATCACCCAGATTTCCTTGTGGCCGGACTTGTTGTTGGCGAAGGCGATGCGGGTGCGGGCGATCCCGTCGCGGCCGGTCGCGGCCTTGACGATGTCGTCGGCGATGCGGTGGGCGAGCGCCCGCATCCAGGCGGCGTCCTGGCGGTAGAAGCGCTCGAAGACCGTCTCGCCTCCCTCCGCGTTCGCGAGCTTCACGCGCACCGACACTTTGTCGGCGGTCTTGGAGGCCTTGGCGGTCAGGCGCCAGGTCGCGCCGCGAACCGGCTCCGACGCGTTCATCTCGTCGGCCACCTCGAAGCGGCGGGAGAGCATGAGGTCCTGGCGGACGATCTCGCGCAGGTCCTTGGCGAGCAGGGCGTCGGCGCCGATCTTGGGGTCCTCGGCCTCGAAGGGCGGCAGCGCGAGGCCGGGATTCGGCTGGCCCGCGGCGCCGGTGAGCGCGAGCTTGACCTCGGTCTGGGCCGAAGCGGGGGAGGCGAGGAGCAAAGACAGGAGCAGGGCGCGCGTCATTTCTTCGGCTGCGCCAGGCGCTTGAGGGCCGCGGCGGCCTCCTTGGCCTCGGGGCTCTTGGGGAAGTCGGCCTGCACGGACTCGAGGTAGGCGCGGGCTTCGTCCCCCGCCTTCTTTAAATTGATCAGCGACAGGGCGTAGTGCAGGCGCGCGCCGGGCGTCTGGCCGCTTTTGGGATATTTATCGAGGACGAGGGCGAACTGACGGCCGGCTTTTTCCCATTGCTTGAGGCCGTAGTACGCCAGGCCCAGGTCGTAGGTCGCGACGTCGAGCAACTCGCCCTTCGGGTAGTCGCGCAGGTACTGCTCGAAGCCCTTCGCGGCCTGAGCGTAGTCCTTCCCCTGCAGGCGCTTCTCGGCGGTGTAGAACACGTCCGTAGCACCACCGCCGCGCTTGGCCTCGGCGAGCGCGGCCTTCTGTTCCTCGAGAACCTCCGCCTGGGCCTTGGTGATCGACTGCCCGAGGGCGGCCACCTTGCCCGACAGCTGGGCGCCGATGTCGTCGAGCTTGATGGAGAGCTTGGTCATGTCGCCCTGCGAGGCCTTCACGGTCTCGGTGTAGGCGGTCAGTTCCTCGCGCAGCTGCTTGATCGAGACGGACAGGTCGGCCTGGTTGGCTTGGAGCGAGCCGACGGTGCTCTTGAGCTCCGAAACCTGGTCCTTGAGCTCGTCGCTCTGCTGGGACAGGTCGAGCACGTCTCGCTGCGTGGCGATGCAGGAGGTCAGTAGGGCGGCCGCTACGAGAGGAAGGCCGCGCCGCCAGGCGCGCGCGCTCACTCCGCGGACGCGCCGGCCTTGGTCCGCACGCCGGTGATGGCGCGACGGTTCTTCGACCAGCACTCCTCGCTCGGCTCGGAGCAAACGCCCTGCTCCTTGCCGTAGGAGATCGTCGCGATCTTGCGCCCGTCGACGCCGAGGCGGATGTAGTAGTCGCGGACCTCCTTGGCGCGCTTCTGCCCGAGCGCCAGGTTATAGGCCACGGTGCCGCGGTCGTCGCAGTGTCCCGCGACGAGGAACTCGGAGCCCCTGCGGCTTTTGAGGACCGCGGCGTTGGCCTTGAGCACGTCGAGCGTCTCGCCGGAGAGCTGGGCGCTGTCGTACTCGAAGCGCACGGGCTTGATCTCCGGGTCCGCGTCGAAGCCGGAGCCGCGCAGGCTGGCCTCGATGACCTCGGCGCCCGGCGGAAGGGGCGCGGCCTCGGTGGTCTCGCCCGTGCCGGCGCCGCCCTTGCCCGACTTGTCCTTGGCGCCTTTCTTGACGGGCGTCGTGCAGGCGGCGAGGAAGGCAACGGCGAACGCGAAAGAGAGGAGTTTCTTCATGCGGTTATCATACAAAAACAGAGCGCCCAACGTTTATTGCGCGGATGAGACCGTTTTTTTGAGGACCTCGCCTTTCGGGCCGATGTCGTAGTAGAGGGGAAGGCAGGTGCCGATGTTGACGGCCATGATCTGCTCGGGCGTGAGCTTCTCGATTTCCATCAGGATGGCGCGCAGGGAGTTGCCGTGCGCGGAGACAAGCACATTCTTGCCGTTCTTGACCTCGGGAAGTATGTGGGCGTCGAAGTAGGGCAAGGTCCTCGCCGCGGTGTCCTTGAGGCTCTCGCCGTTGGGCGGCTTGACGTCGAACGATCTGCGCCAGATATGGACCTGCGCGTCCCCATACTTCTTTGCCGTCTCGG
The DNA here is from genome assembly GCA_030696455.1 of Elusimicrobiota bacterium. Lineage (GTDB taxonomy): Bacteria > Elusimicrobiota > Elusimicrobia > UBA1565 > UBA9628 > GWA2-66-18. The sequence continues at coordinate 7,215 of JAUYSH010000119.1, read as the reverse complement.
CCTTGTCGAGCCCCTGCAGGTCGCCGTAGTGGCGTTCGTTCAGCGCCTTGTCCTTTCGGACCGGCAGATTCTTCTGGCCGATCTCCTCTAATATGATGTCCAAGGTCTGCTGGGCGCGCTTGAGCTCGGAGGTGAAGGCGACGTCGAACTTGATGCCCTTGAGCTCCCGGCCGGCGCGGTGCGCCTCGGATTCGCCGAGCGCGGTCACCGGCACGTCCACCCAACCGGTGAAGCGGTTCTCCAAATTCCATTGCGACTGTCCGTGGCGAACGAGCACGAGCTTACCCATATCGGTCAGGCCTCCTTCGTTCCCGCGAGCATCTCGCGGATGGTGCGGCGGAATTCATCGAGCTTGACCGGCTTGGGCAGAAAGCGGGCTCCGGCGGAGTCCGACACCTCGCTGAGGATGTGCTCAGGGTCGGCCTCGCCGCTCATGAACAGGATCGGGGTGTCCTTTGTGGCGTTGTTGCGCCGGAAGGACTCGAACAGATGGGAGCCGGTGTTGCCCGGCATGTGGTAGTCGAGGATGATCAGGTCGGGCTTGACCTTGCGGGCCGTCTGCATGCCCTCGACGGGCTCGCCGGCCGAGGAGATCTCGTGGCCCTCGATCTTGAGGATCTCGGTCAGGATGGAGACGATCTCGAAGTCGTCGTCGATGATGAGGACGCGGGCCATGGTCCCATGATAGCGTTTCCCGGCCTTTATCCGCCAGGGGGCGGGTCCGGGGCGAGGGCCTGCGCCCGGCGGCGGTGCCAGGCGGCCTTGTCGCTCTCGCCGCGCTCCAGGAACTCGCGCGCGAGGCCGCGATGGATCGCCGCGCGCTCGGCGGCGCCGAGGCCGTCCTCGCCGACGAGGTCCTGCAGCATCCGCCGCGACGCGTCGTCTCCCGGGAAGATCGCGAGCTGCTCCTCGAGATAGAGCGCGGCCTCCCCGGGGCGGCCGTCGGTGATCAGAGCCGCCGCCAGGAACGGCCGGGCGGTGTCGCCGTAAGGCTCGACGGAGAGCGCGTGCCGCCATAGCGCGGTCGAGTCCCGCCAGTAGCCCGTCTGCCGCCAGGCGGCCGCGCCGAGCGCGGCCAACAGGGCCGCTGCCGCCGCGGCGCGAAAGGGGCGTCCGCGCGCCGCCGCCGTCAGGCCCGCGCCGGCCAGCAGGGCCCACGGGAGGCAGGAGATGTAGGTGTAACGGTCGGCGACCAGCTGCCGGCCCGATTTGACGAGGCCCAGGTACGGGATCAAGGTCACGGCGTAGAACACGCCGGCCGCGGCGAGGGCGGGCCTCAGCCGAGGGAAGCGAAGCCCCGCGGCGGCGAGGCCCGCGGCGGCGGCGCCTCCGAGCGCCAGGGAGACGTGGGCGGAGGCCGACTCTCCGTAATAGAGCGGGATCAGGCCGGCCGGCCACAGCGTCTTGCCCAGGTAGAAGGCCAGAGAGTACAGCGCGCTCCCCAGCCGCGCCGTCCAGCCGACATCGGCCAGCGCCGGCAGCGCGCCCACGGACGCCTGCGCGGCGAGATTGAGCGCGAGAAAGACCGCCGAAAGCGCGGCGAAGGGAAGCTTCTCGAGGAGCACCGGGCGCGCCGCCGGCGAGAGCCACCCGCGCCAGTCCGCCGGCAGGCGCTTGAGGGGATAGACGTCGAGCAGCAGCAGCACCGCCGGCAAGGTCAGGCCGGTCAGCTTCGCGGAGAGCGAGAAGAGGGCGCAGACGAGCGCCCAGCGCCGCCGGCCGTCGAGCCAGCACAGCATGGTCCAGAGAAAGAAAAGACCGGAGAGAGGGTCGCGCCGCTGCGCCGCCCAGGCCACCGACTCCGCCCTCAACGGATGCAGGGAGAACAGCAGGGCCGCCGCCGACGACGCGGCGCGGTCGCCCGTCAGGCGGAGGGCGATCCGGTAGACGAGCAGGGCGCATCCGCAGTGGAGCAGCAGGCTCGTCAGGTGGATGCCGAAGGCGCTCACGCCCCAGACGGCGTGATCGATCCCCAAGGTCAGCCAGCTCAAGGGCTGGTAGTGGCCGAGGTCGAAGGCCGTCAGCATCCACCGCAGGCGGTCCCACCCGAGCCCGCGCCAGCCGGCGTTGTCGAGCAGCGCGGCGGGGTCGTCCCAGTTGACGAAGCCGTTGGCGAGGCTGCCCGAGAAGACGAGGAAGGTCAGGATGACGACCGCCGCGGGCGCGAGAAGGCGCAGGCGATCCCCGCCGATGCGGTTCATGCGGCCGATGATAGCTTTTTAGACTCGGCGGGAGCCGCGGCCTTCGGTCGTGTAGGCGCGGGCGAGGTCGGTGCCGCGGCGGCGCACGCCGGCCTTGCCGGCCTTCATCTTGTACATCGCGGCGTCGGCGGCGCGGACGAACTCGGAGGCGTCTCCCGAGGGGGGCAGCTGGGCGACGCCCCAGCTCGCCGTGACGCCGTCCTTGGCCAGCGGCAGGGCGGTCTTGACGATGCGGCGCGCGACGCGCGCGCCCTTGACGGCCGTCGTGCCCGGCAGGAGGAGGACGAACTCGTCGCCGCCGTAGCGGAAGCACAGGTCCACCTCGCGGCGCACGCTGTCGCCCACACAGCCGGCGAAGGCCTGCAGGATCCGGTCGCCCTCGAGGTGGCCGCGCTTGTCGTTGACCTGCTTGAAGCCGTCGAGGTCGAAGACGATCATGGAGAGCGGGTCGCCCTGGCGGCGGGAGCGGGCCGCCTCCTCGCGCAGGCGGTCGTGGAAGTGGCGCTGGTTGTAGAGCCCGGTCAGGTCGTCGGTGCGGGTCATCTCGCGCAGGCGCCGCTCGAGCTCGACGCGGTCGCCGATGTCCTTGGCGATGCCGAGCGTGCCGATCACCCGGCCGCGGGCGTCCTTGAGGAACGAGAGGGACATGCTCACGTGCAGGATCCGGTCGCCGGAGGCCTTCACGCGCATCTCGTGGTTGTGCACCCGCCCGTCGGGGCTGGCGCGCAGGAGCTTCATGAGGCGCTCCGCGCCCTCGCGGCCGTCGGTGTAGAAATCGTGGGCCGGGCGGCCGGAAGCCTGCGCCGCGGTGAGGCCGAGCATCGCCTCGGCGCCGGGGGAGAAGTAGATGATCCGGCCGGTGATGTCCGTCGTGCAGATGAGATCGCCGGAGGAGGCCACGATGGCCTCGAAGTACTCCTTGACGCGGATGAAGTCGGTCGAGAGCGCGATCAGCGGCCCGTGGGTCCGCTGGGTGATGGGAGGCATATAAACTATTTAACACGATTAAGAGGGTGCCGACAGGGGCGTAGGTCCCGACGGGAGGGGGGCCAAAGGGCCCAGGCATAATGACGACAGTTACGAGGGAAAAGGCCTAGACTCCGCGGCGGCCGAAGGCCGCCGAGCTCCAGGGCTGATTCAAGGCACGCGGCCGTCATAAGGTCCGTCATTCGAGCGCCCGACGCCGTTGCCGTTTCGGCCTTATGCCGTTTCAACGGCAACGGCGGGGAGGATATGTATGACGGACCGAAGGCGGCCTTCATGCTTTGCGGTAGGCTTGAAGCTGAGGGTTTAGGGATGCAAATTCGCGGCTATAAATATAACGACGGCGTATTGGCCGCCGCGTTGTTTACATGCCGCCGCGTTGTCTGTAGTCCGCTTATGATTTCTTTCGTCGCTCGAGGGCGGCGAAGGTCCGCTCGATCTTGCCCTTGAGGGTGTCGAGCTCGATGGGCTTGACCATGTAGTCCACGGCGCCGAAGAGCAGGGCGTCGTTGAGGGTCCCCGCGTCGGCGAGCCCGGAGATCACGATGATCGGTATGTCCGAGGTCTTGTCGTCGGCGCGCAGCTCGCGCGTGAAGCTGATGCCGTCCTGGTCGGGCATCATGATGTCCATGAGGATGATGTCGGGGCGGCGCTTGGCGAGGACCTCTCGGGCCTTGGCCGCGCTGGGCGCGCACTCGACGTCGTAGCCGCCCAGGCGCAGGGCCTGGTCGTAGAACTCACAGACGGAGGCGTCGTCGTCGACCGCCAGGACGCGCTTTTTAGCGTTTGACATTGGGCCCAGTATAACCGCCTTCCGCCCAGCTGTCCAGGCTCAAGCGCGCCGGCGCGGACTTCCACGCCAGCCAGCACAGGGCGGCCAGCGCCGAGTCGGCGAAGAGGCCCTGGGTCAAGGTCAGGTGGATGCCGTCGCCGAAGCAGCCGCAGTTGGGCAGCTCGATGCCCTTGGCCTTGACCGAGAGCAAGGTCAGGAGGAAGACCGCGAACAGGGCCCCGCAGGCGGCGGCGACCGCCTTCAGCCGAAAGCCCAGGATCAAGGCCCAGCCCAGGAGCAGTTCGACCCAGGGCAGGAAGGTCGCGACGGTCAGGACCATGTCCCGGGGGAGAAAGTCGTACGACCCGATCACGATCGCGAATTCCTCGGCCGGGCCGGCGGCCTTGGTGGCGCCGGCGTAGACGAGGACGGCGCCGACGAGCAGGCGCGCGGCGAGGCCCAGGGCGGAAGTGATCTTGGCGCTCATTTCTTCAGCTCCTTCTCGACCCAGGGCGTGCCGCGCTCGGCGAGCTGGCGCGCGCCGACGAAGCGCTTGCCGTTGATGAAGAAGGTCGGCGTCGAGCCGACCCAGGCGTTCATGCCGTCGTCGTAGTCGGCGGTGACGGCCGCGGAGACCGCGGGGTCCTGGCGGCAGGCCCGCCAGGCCGCCTCGTCGAGCTTGGCGTTCTTGGCGTAGGCGGTCATGCGCTCCTCGAACTTGTCGTTCGGCCACGCCTCCTGGCGGTCGTACAGGTCGTGGTGGAACTCCCAGAATTTGCCCTGCTTGCCCGCGCACTCGGAGGCGATCGCCGCGGGCCGGGCCCAGCGGTGCATGCGCTCGAGGGGAAAATGCTTGAAGATCAGGCGCACCTTCCCTTCATAGAGCTTCAGGATGCCGCGCATCGGGGCCTCGGCGACGCGGCAGGCGGGGCACTCGAAATCGGAGAACTCGACGATGGTCACCTTCGCGTCCGCCGGTCCCTGGGTGCGGTAGGCGGGTGCGTGGGGCGAGTAGGGCTTGGCGCGGCCGCGCGCGATGAGGAAGGAACCCGCGCAGGCGGCGATCACGAGCGCGGCGGAGAGCGAGAGGCGGGTCATTCGGTCCATGGCCTAGGGAGCATAGAAAATAAAAAGCCCCCTTCGCCGCAAGGGCGAAGGGGGCTTTGCGAGAGCTCAGCGCACGAGCTTGTCGGCGGTGGGCAGGCCGGCGCCCTGGCCGATGTCCGGCACTCCCGGAAGCTTCGTCGACGCGGCCGCCAGGGCCGCGCGCGTCGCCTCCGGCGACGCGCCTTTATGTGTCGCGACGTACAGCGCCGCCAGTCCGGCCGCGTGCGGAGCGGCCATCGACGTCCCCGACAACGTGTCATAGCCGCCGCGCATGTACGTGGACTTGACGCTCACGCCCGGAGCGATGACCGCGACGGTCGGGCCGCGGCTGGAGAACGAGGCGAGCCCGTCCGCCGAGTTCGAGGCCGCGACGGCGATCGCGCCCGGGTAGGCCGCGGGGTAGCCCACCGAGCGTCCGGAGTTCCCCGCGGCCGCGATCAGGATAACGCCGGCCTTGCGCATCGCTTCGACGGCATCGGCCAGGGACTGGTTGCCGGAGTTCGCCCCGAGGCTCATGTTGGCGACCTCCATCTTGTTCTCTGCGGCCCACAGCATGCCGGCGATCACGTCGTCGAAGGTCCCGGAGCCGTTCTCGTCGAGGACCTTCACGCCGTACAGGTCGATCTCGGGCGCCACGCCGACGACGCCCTTGGCGTCGTCCTTCGCGGCGATCGTCCCGGCCACGTGCGAGCCGTGGCCGTTGTCATCGTTGAAGGTCGCCGCGGTCGAGATCGCGTTCCAGCCGCCCTTGATGATGCCCGAGAGCTCGGGGTGCGTCATGTCGATGCCCGTGTCGATGACCACGAGCTTGACGCCCTTGCCGCGGGTCGTCGCCCACGCCTCGGGCGCCTTGACGCGGGTGATGCCCCACGGCGTCTCCTGCGCTCCGGGGGCGGTCGGAGCCGGATCCTCGGCCTGCTGCTTCATGGCCTTGAGCGACTCGATGCCCTTGAGGATGCCGGCCGTGCTCGGAACGGCGAAGTCGACGCCGCGCGCGTCGGCCATCTTGAGCCAATTGATCCGCGGATTGGGATCGACGCGCTTGACCTCGGAAAGCTTGAGCAGCTTGCTCTCCGCCATGCTCACCTGCGTCGGATGCTCGATGACGACGGCGTTGATCAGCCGCAGCTCGCGCACGACGTTGCCGCCGGCGGCCTTGGCCAGCGCGACGCGAGTCGCCGGGCTCGTGCCCGGCTGGAAGACGACGATGCGGCGCTCGGCCGCGGACGCGGACGATTGAATCACCAGGAGCGACAGGGCCAGGAGCCCCATCTTGATACCTCGAACCATAACACCTCCAGTACGTCTGCGCCGCGACCCCTCGCGGCGTTTGGGACGATTCGGATATAACATATTTCTAGGCCGCAAGTCCTATCCACATATAGGCCTTTTGGGTAAGGTTATCCACGCTGTGGATAACCTTGTGAATAGCGTTTTACGCGCTCGGCGACGGGTCGCGCCCTCGAGCTAGCCAGGTAGTCCGGCGGGATGATCCGGAGGGAGCCGGCGCGCGGTCGCCGGGCCCGGAGGATCATCCCGCCGGACGCGACTAAGCGAGCTGGACGAGGCGCGACCCGCAGCGAGTCTGTGGGCTCCCAGTTCATGGGGTTTTGAAACGTCCTGGGGGCGAGCGAGGACTAAATTCACAGCCTAGAAGCGAAAACCCTGGCGCCGAGGGCGCCATGCCCTTCAAGCGCCGTTGTTCAAAACCCCATGAACTGGGAGCTGTGGGGGCTTGCGCGGGGGGGGGCGGGGGTTATATTGGGACCGTGGCGGACATGATCTTCACGAAGGGGCTACGGCGGGAGTACGCCGAGACCACCGCCGTCGAGGACCTGGACCTGGCGCTCTCGCGCGGGATGCGCCAGCGCCTCGGCCTGGCGCGCACCTTGCTCCACGATCCGAAGCTCCTGCTCCTCGACGAGCCGGCCTCCGGCCTCGACCCCGGCGCGCGGCGCGAACTCCAGGAGCTGCTGCGCCGCCTCGCCGTCTCGGGCAAGACCATCGTCGTCTCCTCCCATATCCTCACCGAGCTCGAGGACTACTGCTCTCACGTCGTGATGCTCGACCGGGGGCGGCTGGTCTTCTCGGGGACGGTCGCGGAGGCCCGGCGCCGCGCGGGCGGCGGCCGGCGCCTGCGCCTGCGCGTCG
>JAUYSH010000004.1 GCA_030696455.1 Elusimicrobiota bacterium | reverse complement strand
GCCGCCGCCGTCCGCTCCGCTGCCCGCGGGGCCGCCGCCGCCGCCGCCGCCCCCTCCGCCACCGCCGCCGCCGAAGCCGCCGAACTTGGGAGCCCCCGGGCCCTTTTGCTCGGGAGGCGCGCTCGCTCCGCCGCCGCTGGCACCGCCGCCATACGGGTTGGACGCCTGCTTCTCAGGAGGCGCATTCCGGTCGTCGCCGGGAGCGTCGCCGGGAGCGTCACTGGACGTGTCCGAGGTCGTATCCGAGGGAGGATTTTCGTCCTTTGCCGAGACCTGATCATCCGGACCGAGGCCAGCCGGCGGAGTCTTGACGACCTCATTATCCGTCTTCCAGGGGACCTCGGATTTGCGCGGGAAAGAGCCGGGGGGCGCCGGGACGAGCCCGGACGCGATGCCGATGTGACCGCCGGCGATAAGTCTGCGGCCGGCCCGGCGCAGGAAGCTTTCCTTGGCCTGCGCCTTCGTCGCCGGCTTGGGCTTGGCGACGGCCTCGGCAGGCTTCGCGGCCGGCTTCGAGGCGGGCTTGACCTTCGACTTGCCCTTATTGGCGCGGAACTCCACGCCCTTCGCGGCCTTCGGCCCCCGCGGTTTGTCCTTCATGAACTGGAACTCGAGCTGCTTCGGCGCGGCCGTCTTGGGCGCGCGATTCCCCTTGCCCCGGGGAGCCTTGGCCTCGAAATTCAGCTCCAGCTGCTTGTAGCGCGGCTCCGCGAGGGGCCCCTTTGTTTTTTGCGGCTCGAACTCGAGAGCCTTGCTCTTCAGGGGCTCCTTGGCGATCCTCCGCGTCCGCGGCTCCGGCCGGCCCTTCATGAATTCGAATTGGAGCTGCTGCCCGGACCGAGGGGCGCTCGTGCCGGCCTGAGGGTTCTTGACCGGTCCGGCGTTGCCCGTCGTTTCCGCGACGACGGCCCTCGCGGCGATGGGCTTCGCGGCGATGGGCTCAGCGGCGGGCTTCGCGGCGGTGGTCGCGGCGGCGGGCTTCGCGGCGAGAGGCGCGGCGGCAGGCTTCGCGGCGAGAGGCGCGGCGGCCGCGGGCGTCGCGGCGGCGTTTCCGATCTCCGCGCTCTTCGCGTCGAGGACGGACGCGCGGGCCGGGGCGTTCCCGGGGGCGTTCGCCGGAGCGTTCGCCTCCGCCCGGGTGGCGGGCTTGACGTCCCCGGCCTTGAGAGGCTCGCGGCCCTTCCCGCCGAAAAGGTCGCCGCCTCGTTGCTTGAACGTCCTCAAGCTCGACGTCACGGCCTCGGTCATGCGGGTCACCCGGCTGGGCGCGGGGGGCTTCGGCGTGACCAGAGCGGCCGCAGTCACGGCCGGAGCCACGGGGGCCGCCGCGACGGGGGCCGCGGGAGTCGCCGGCTTTCCGGGAATCGCCGCGGCCGGAGCGGGAGCCGCCGGCGCAGGCTTCGCCGGCGCGTTCATGAAATCGAACACCATCTGGCCGCCCGTCGGAGCCGCGGGCGCGGGCTTCGGGGCCACGACCGCGGGGGCCGGCGCGGGCTCGGGCCGGCGGAAGCGGTCCATGAGTCTCTTGCCCATCCCCGATCCCGAGAATTCCTTGCCCATGGAGCGGCCCATGCCGTAGATGAAGCCGAGGTCCACGACCGCCTTGCCCAGCGCGTCGAAGCCTTCCGGGGTGCCGATCTTGGCGATCGACTCGTGGATGTTGTGCCCTGCGTGAAGCACGAACGGCAAGCCGATGCCTCCGACGACGGTTGCCCTGACCGTGTTGACGCCGTACTTCGCCATCGTCAACCCGCGGCTCGCCCCCGTCGCGCCCGCCTGGGAGGCGACGGCCGCCTTCGTGCCCAGCGACGTGGCGGCCTTGCCCAGCGCCGCGAAAGCGTACGGCATCGCCCAGGTCAGAGGATTCGTCGCCATCTGCCCGAGCGCCTCGCCGCCCGAGGCGATCGCGCCCAGGACGCCGTGCCCGCTGCGCGACAGCTGCTTGCCGTAGGTGCCCGCGCCGAATTCGGCGAGGGCGAAGTAGGCCTCCAAATCGGACGGCACCATCGCCATCGCCTGCTCGTAATACAGCGGCGATTCGTTCGCGGTGATGCCCATGATCGTGAGACGCTGCGGACGAAGCTCCATGACGCGCTTGTCGAGGATCGCGCGGGCGCCCGGCGTCAGCTTCGCCAGGATGACCTTGGTCCAGGCCTCGTATTTCTCCGGCTCCTTCTCGCCGTCGGGCTGGGGGCCGGCCATCGACGCGGCCCAGGCGGGATTGCGGGAGCGGGTGGCGATGGAATTCAATTGCGCGAGGTCGCCGGAGACGCTGCTCTCGGCGATATTGACGAGTCCGGTGTAGGCGATGTTGCTGACCCAGTTGGATGCCTCGAGCCCCTGCTTCAGCACGGGCATGCTGACGATCCCCTGGGCGAAGCCCACCGCCGGCGCCGACCCCGCCTTCTCGCGGAGGTCGGGCGCGCCTTCCCAGCGCGCGGACTGCATCCAATTGCCCGGAGCGCCCCGATCGAAGGACTGGCGCTGGAAATAGAACTGGCGCACCTCGTTCTTGTTCGCGAACCAGTTCCCCGGATTCCAACCGCCGCCGCCATAGGCGTCCTGATCTTTCGTGCGCACGTCCTCGCGGAAGACCCTGGTGCCGTCGCCCAGGTACTCGTGCGCCACGCGCGAGGCGCGAAGCTGGGCGTCCGGGTGGTGGGCTTTCTTCATGTTCCACTCGGCGTCGAACTCGACCGCGTTCTGGACCAGGTAGGCCGGGCCCTTCGGCGAGCCGGGCTGGGGCGTGCGCTCGCCGAAGAAGCCGGTCAGCACGGTGCGCTCGCCGTTGGCCTTCTGCAGGATGAGGGTGAAGACCTTGCGCGAGCCCGGAGCGATGGAGAGCCGGATCGCCGGCTCGTCCTCGTGGGCGGCGAGGCTGTCCGTGACCGCGTTGGCGTCGAGGAAGTCCGCGAAGGCGGCCGCCTTGATCCCGTCGATATCGAGCTCGCCGACCGCCTGGAGAACCTCCTTGGCCAGTTGACGCGCCTTCGCCTTGCGCTCGGCGGGCTCGGAGGGGAGCGGAAGCCCCCCGACGGACACGTCCCAGCTCTCCACGACCTTGCCCTTGATCACCTGCTGAACGTGCTTCGAGATCTGCTTCAGCGTGCGTCCGTCCTTGAGGACCCGGAAATCGAGCTCGATGCTTCCGTCGGGATTGACCCGGTCGACCTGCATCCGGTACGGCGCGGTGTTCTGGTCGGTGAACTCGACGACGCGCTTATCGCGGCTGAGCCGGGCCTCGAAGCGCGGTCCCGCGCCGCCCAGCTGGCGGATGACGGCTTCGCCGGTTTCGGAGTTTCCGCGCTCGGTCCGCAGGACCTTGCCGTCCGGCGCGTACGTGGTCTGCTCCGTCACGTGGGTCGCCGGGGTGTAGCTCTGGCGCGCGAGGCGGACGCCGTCTCGGCTGAACGTATCGGTGACCTGGAGGGTGACGCTGCGCGCGCCGTCGAAGTTCTGCCGGACGATCTCCTTCAGGCCGCGCGCGTCCTTGGCGATCCGCAGCGCGCTCGCCTCGTTCGCGGTGAAGGCCTCGAGCACCGACGACCCGTCCGGGAAATCGAACCTCAGGCCGATGAAGCGAGCGCCGTCGTGCTCGACCGCCTCGACCTCTCCGCCTCGCGTCCCCGCGCCCTGAGGATGGGTTTCCCACGGGGCCAGGCGCGTGCCGGCCGGCGCGCCGTGGATGTTCTCGCGCAGGAACGCGCGGTAGGTCCACAGCGTCGCCGAGAACTCGGCGAGCTCCGGATTGAGCGCGGCGATCCGATCGAGGCGCCGGGAAAGCTCCTCCTCGGAGTCCGGCCATTCGGGAGGCGCGCCGAACGAACGCGCGAGGCCCGCCTCCACCTTGACGAGATGAGCGACCAATTCGTCGATGGTCTTGAAGCTGTCGGGATCGCCGAGCATCGCCGACACCGCGGCCCGTCCCGAATCGAGCAGGTGCTTGAGCAGGTCGCCGCGCTCCGAGGCGAAGCCGGGAGGGCCCTGGCCGGGGATCCGGCGGGACAGCTCGTTCAACGCGTAGGAGGCCGAGTTGCGCATCACGGCCGCGAAATTGCCGACCTGGGCGCGCACGGCGACCGGCTGCGGGCCGGCCTCCGAGGCGCTCGCGGGAGCGGGCATGGCTCGGGCCAGATCGCGGGCCTTGGCGGCGTTGGTGCCCGCCGCGCCGTCCGGCGTATAGGTGACCTCCAGTGTCTCGCGGATCGAGCCGAAGTTCACGGGCACGGCGCCCGCGGGTCCGGCGACGGAGCCGTAGCGCCGGGCCAGGTTGTCGAAGATCTTCTCGGCCTCGGCCGGATTGGCGGCGGCGCGATCGAGCTCGCCGAGCAGGACGTCGATCTGGAACAAGGGATCGGCCTGGCCGGGCGCGGCGACGGCCCCGGCGCCGGAGACCGCCTTCGTCAACTCGGGGTCGAGCTTGGCGGCCCCGCCGGTGAGGCGAAGGCTGCGCATGATGACGCTCGCCGAGCGGGAAAGGCGCCCGTCGAGAAAGGTCCGGTCGGCCGGCGTCAGCGAGGCCGCGTCGATGCGCGTCTTGAGCTCGAGCCTCTTTTTATTGAGCTCCTCGAAGGTCGACGGCTTCGTGCCCTTCAGGTGATCGATCAGCGCCTTCTCGAGCACCCCGAGCTCCTCGGCCATGCGCCGGCCCTCGGGGCTCGCCGGAGCGCCGGTGACGACGGGCAGCGTCGCTTGGACGACGGGCTTGGCCGCCGAGGGCTGAGGCTCGCCGGCCGCCGCCGACAAGGAAGCGGCGAGCGCAAAGGCGCACGCGGCGAGGAGGGGTGCTCGGCGGCTAGGGGTCCTCATTGACTTCAAGCGTAGCCCTGAAAGGCCCAACTCGTCAGGGCTCTCAGCCCCACATGCTTCTAGGTCTAAAGGCCTAGACATGGGCGGGACGCCGATAGTATACCCGGGGCGCGGCGCGCGTCAAGGCCTTCCTTATGCCTTCAGGTGGGCTTCAGCGTGGCCAGGCGTTCCTCGAGGCGGGCCTGCGCCTTCGCGGCGGGGCCCTCATCCTTAAGGAGGTGATACTTGGACGCCTTCGGCGCCAGGATGACGAGGAACTTCGCGGGGACGCCGGCGCGCCGGTACGCGGCGACCTTGTGGTGCCCGTCGAGGAGGAAGCCGGCCATGAAGGAATGCAGGCTCTTGATCGTGCCCTTCTTGACGGACTCCGGGATGCCGCGCTGGTACATGCCGAGCATGAGCACGCGCGGGCGGTCGCCGTTCTGGATCATCTGCTGATAGATCTTGATGTACTCTTCCTTCAACGCCGCACGAGGGACCAGGGGGATCACGAAGTCGAACTGCTTCTCGACGACGCCCGTCTCGGGGTGACGGAACACGCGGGGGCGGCCGCCCTCGTAATGCTCCCAGCCGGACAACAGGCCCTCTTCCTTCGGATCCTCGATGTCCCAGAGCTCCATGAACTCGCTCTGGAAGAAATAGGAAGCCTCGTCGTCGGAGTCGTACGGCCCGGTGAGGTTGACCGAGGTCTCGAACACGAGGTACTCGCCCTTCTCCATCAGCTCGAGGAGGGGGGCCAACTCCTGGACGAGGGACTCGTCGACCGGCCGCGGCAGCTGGATCGTCTTCGGCAGGTTGGCGATCTTCTTGTTGGTCGGCAGATGCGGATCCTGCAGCATCTTGAACCAGAAGTGGCAGGTGTTGCAGTCGTTGCCGACCTCGAACTTGCGGGCGCCGTTGACCTCGAGATACAAGGAGTTGGACTCGCCGTGGCGCTTCTCGACGGCGATCTTGAAGAAGCCCTTGCCCTGGGGGACCTTGACCTTCACGACGCCTTCGGCGACGGTCGCGACTTCAAGCTTCTGCGGTTCGGATTTCGTGGTCACCGTGTCCTCCCTTGTATAAGGGCCTCTTCCGTTCATTGTAGCCGATTACCGCCTTCCCGTCCAGACTCAAAACGGAACGCCCCGACGGGCCGCCGCCAGGCAATAAGCCCGTAACAGGGGTTCCCTATATTAGGGGGGTAATGGCCATGGACGAGACCCCCGACAGCCAGTGGGACGATCGCGCGTTGAGAGAGATCAACAGCCTCGACGCCGCGCGCCTCGCCATCCGCGGCGCGCTGGCCACCATCCGGGACCTCCAGGACCAGAACGCCGCGCTCAAGGGGCAGGCCCAGGACGATTCCTCCAAGCGCAAGGCGCTCGAGAGCCGCGTCGCCGAGATGGACGCGCGCCTGGCCGGCTGGCAGGAGCAGGCCCAGAAGTGGGAGTCTGAAAGCCAGCAGCGCGAAGCGCAGCTGCAGCGTTGGAAGACCGAGGCCCGCCTCGAGGTTCGCGCCGAGGAGCGCGCGCGCGTCGACGCCGACCGGGCCCGGACCGAGGAAACCTTGGCGCGCCTGCGCGCCGACCTGGTCTCCATGTCCAAGGCCATCAAGGGCAAGGAGGAGGCGTGGGGCGAGCTGCGCCGCATGCTCGACCAGCGCGACGCGGACATCATGGGCCTCAAGCGCGAGAAGCAGGACATACTCGCGAAGGTCAAGCTCGATTCCGAGCAGCTCGAAATGCTGCGCGAGGCCCGCGACCGGGAGATGACCGCGGCCAACCGCCAGCGCGAGCTCGAGATCGCCGACAACGACCGCGAGATCGCCGCCCTCAAGCGCGAGCTCGCCGAGAACAAAATGGCGCTGGCGGCGATCGCGCAGGACCGCGAGCTCGGCGTCAAGGCGCGCGAGGAGGAGTTGGTCAAGGCGTTCCAGCTCAAGGAGGCCGATCTCGTCGAGCGCTACCAGAAGCGCGAGTCCGAGCTCCAGGCGCGCTGGTCGGAGCTCGAGACGGGCCTCTGGACGAAGACGAAGGAAAGCCGCGCGAAGCTCGACGAGGCCGTGCAGAAGCAGTTCGAGGAGCGCGCCCGCCAGATCGCCGACCGCGCCAAGGAGGTCGAGGACCTGCTCGCCCGCCGCACGCGCGAGCTCACCGACGACCACGAGAAGCGCTGCGCCGAGGCCGAGGCGCATTACGCCGCCGACGAGCGCCGCCTGCTCGCGTCCTGGGCCGAGAAGGAGCAGCGATTCCTGGCCAAGCTCGACGAGCAGCTCGTCGCCGAGCGGTCTTCGATGCAGGCCGCCTGGACCGACCGGCACAAATTGCTCGACAGCGAGCACGCCGAGCGCCTGCGCCAGGTCGCCGCCAAGATCGAGGAGCTCGAGGCGACCGGCCGCCGAGACCGCTCGCGCCTGCTCGAGGAAGGGGCGCGCAAGGACGCCGAACGCGTTCGCGCGCAGGACGACTTCATCGCGCGCAAGGAGGCGGAGCTCGACAAGGCCCACGAGGAGAAGCTCGCCGTCCTCGCCGGGCGCGGACGCGCCCTCGAGGAGGAGGCCAAGCGCCGCGAGGAGGCCCGGCACAACGAGCACCTGACGCGCACGGCCGCGCTCGAGGCCCAGCACGAGCTGCGCCGCGGCGAGCTTCTCGAGGAGCACCGCAAGACCGTCGAGGCGGAGAAATTCTCCCTGTCGGCGCAGTACGATCAGCGCCAGCGCGGGCTCGACGAGTCGTACCGCGCCAAGTTGGCTGAGACGGAGCGCGCCGCCCGCGCGCTGACCGACCAGCACCAGGCCTGGAAGGAGGCGCTCCGCGAGGAGTACCGCCTCAAGGAAAAGGATCTCGACGACCGCTGGGCGGCCCGCGAGCGGGAGCTTGTCAGCCGCCACGAGACCGCGCTCGAGGAGCTGCGCCGCTCTTTCACCGCGAGGGCCCTGGAGGAGCGCGCCCGCGCGGACAAGAAGCTCACCCTTCTCGAGGGGGAAGCCCTCGCCCGCGAGCGGCAAATGCGCGCCGAGAGCGACCGGCGCGCGGCGGAGATGCTCGCGCTCCACTCGCGGGATGAGAAGGAGCGGCAGGCGGCCCACGAGGCGCGGCTCTCGGAGCTTCGCCTGGCCCACGACGAGGCCCTGCGCATGGTGCGCGAGAAGTCCTTCGAGGATCTCGCCCGCGAGCGCGCGGGCCTGCAGCAGGACCTCGCGAACCTGCAGGAGCGCCTCGCCCAGTCGCAGGCCGAGAGGGACCGCGAGCGGATCACCGACGCCTCCCGCGTCAAGGACCTCCAAGGCCGGATCGACGCGCTCGAGGCCGACCGGCGGCTCCTGTCGGAGTCGCTCGCCGCCGTCGAGAAGGAGACCGCTTCGCTTCGCGACGCGATCTCAGAGCGCGACCGCCTGCGCGACGTGGAGCGCGCGCGGCTCGGCGAGGAGGCGAAGCTGATCGCGACCGCCGGCCTCGCCCGCGCCCTCGAGGAGGCCGAGCGCGAGCGCGCCAAGGCCCTCGAGGAGCGGCGCGTCGAGCTCGAGAAAGCGCACGCGTCCCGGCGCCGCGCCCTCGAGGACGCCCTCGGCGAGCGCGCCCATGTCCTCGACGAGAAGGAGCGGCGCCTCGAGGAAGAGGCGCTCCGCCTCGAGGAGGCCCGCGCCGAGGCCGCCCGTCACAAAAAGCCCACTTGACGCCATGATGGACCCGATGTATACTCGGCCAATCGGCAACGAAATGCCGATCACCGAGACATACTTTGAGAGGGCTCACATCATGGCTAGAGATAACGACGGACTTGGCGGGGCGTTGCTTTTCGTGACCGGCGCCGCGGTCGGCGCCGCATTGGGAGTTCTATTCGCGCCGCGCGCGGGCAACGAGACCCGCGAGCAGCTGGCGGACTGGCTCAAGGAGCGCCGCGAGAAGGGCGCGGACCTCCTCCACACGGTGAAGGACGAGTCCCTCGCGAAGAAGGAAGCCATCATCAACGCCGCCAAGGCCGCGAAGCAGGCCTTCGTGGAGACCAACTCCAAGCACCACGAGCACGCCTAAACACCGGCGGTCCTGAAAAGCCGAGGGGCTCCCCGCAACGGGAGCCCCTCTCTTTTTACGGTTTATCAGGACTTTCGGTGTCAGTCCTGACAATAGCCCACCATCCTAGGGCTTAGGTCGGGCCTTGCGCACGACGCCGGCCTTTTCGACGAAGCGCAGGTAGGGGAGGCCGCCGACGGCGGTGCCCGCGTCGATGACGAGGGTCTCGCCGGCCGCGTAGGTGGTCTGCGGTGCGCACAGGAAGAGCACGGCGTTGGCCACGTCCTCCTCGGTCCCGAACTTCCGGTTGGGCACACCCTCGAGCAGGGCCTCGCGCATCCAGGGCTCCGGCCACAGGCGCTCGCGGGACTGCTCGGTGTCGATGAGTCCGGGGCAGACCGCGTTGACGCGCACCCCCCGGCCGATCCATTCGACGCCGAGCGTCTTCGTCATCGCCTGCACCCCGGCCTTGGCCGCGGCGGAGGGGAGGAACCCCGGCGCGCCGGTCCAGGCGTACGTCGCCAGCAGGCTCACGATCGCGCCCTCGCCGCGGGGAAGCATGCGCCGCCCGGCCTCGATCGCGCAGTTGAAGCTCCCGTGCAGGACGATGTCGATGACCTTGCGGAAGCGCACCGAGGTGAGCATCTCGCTGGGCCGCACGAAGTTCGCGGCCGCGCCGTTGACCAGGATGGAAACGGGGCCGAGGTCCGCCTCGACCTTGTCGAACAGCGCCGCGACGGCCTTGGCGTCGGACACATCGGTGGAGACGCCGATGACCCGGCGGCCCGTGGCCTTTCGGATCTCCGCGGCCGCGGCCTCCAGGCGCTCGCCGTCGCGCGCGGCGAGGGCCACGTCGGCGCCATGCTCGGCGAAGGCGGTCGCGATGCGCTTGCCGATGCCCGTTCCGCCGCCGGTCACGACCGCGATCTTCCCGGCGAGCAGGGTCTTCTCGTACATCCGGTCAATCCTCCCAGCGGGGGCGGCGCTTGTCGCGCATCGCCGCCATGCCCTCGCGGGCCTCGGCGCCGGCGATCAAAGCGCTGAACTCCGACATCGAACGGCTCCACAGGGCCTCGTCGAGGAATGCGGCATTGAGGCCCTTCTTCAGCGAGGCGAACGCGGCGGGGGCGGACTTCGCGAGGCGCTTGGCCAGGGCGAGAGCGCGCTCCGCGACCTCGGCCTCGGGGACGATCTCATCGACGAGGCCGGCCGCGAGCGCCTCGGCGGCGCGCAAAGTCTTGCCCCTGAGCACCATCTCCTTGACCACGCGTTGATCGTTCGACAGCGCGGATAGGCGCGTCACCAGCGCCGGCGTCGGCGTCAGCCCGAGGCGGATCTCGGAGAGCGCGACCTTCCCCGACTCCTCGGCCAGCACGCGCCAGTCGCAGCCCATCGCGACGATCCAGCCTCCCAGTATGGCGGCCCCGCTCAGCGCGCCGACCACCGGCTTCGGGGCCAGGAGCAGGGCGCGGTAGCAGGCGAGCAGGGCCTCGAAGGCCCGCGGGTGCTGACCCTCGGGCAGGGCCATGATCTCGCCCAGGTCGAGGCCGCTGGAGAAGTATTTCGGCAGGCCGGACCCGATCACGATGGCCCGGACCTTGGGATCGGCGGCCGCGCCCTCGATGCCGGCGCGCAGCTCGGCGAGCACGGCCAGGCCCAAAGTGTTCCCGGGCGGCCGGGTCAAGGCGAGCACGCGGACGGAGCCTTCGTCGCGGAGCGCGATCGTCACTTGCCGCGCCTCGTGATCTTCATCGACTTCAGAAGACGGTTGAACGCCCCGAGATACAGATCGTAGGACTCCACCGGAGCGCTGTAGGCCACGGTGTAGTACGCGTCGTCGGCCAGCGGGATGTAGGCGGTCTTCGACTCGCCGGAGACGAAGGTCACGCGGGCCTTGACGCCCGCCACCGGCACGAGGCCGCCGTCCTTGGCCCCCAGCCACTCCTTATCCTTGTGGATCGCGGCCTCGCGGTCGATGTAGGTCGGCTGGGAGGGCGCCACCTTCGTGATGGTGATCATCACCGGCTTGCCCGGGGAGCCGTCGTCGAGGGTGAAGGAGAGCGTGGGCACGTCCTCCTTCCATGCGTCGCGCGGCTGCAGCATGCGCGGGTACTCGAAGGACATCTCGGCGGGCACGTTGTAGCGGCGGTAGGCGTCCTCGCTGATCGTCTTGATGCGCGAGGACTGCGCGACGCACTGGAAGGGGCTCAGGGGATTGTTGGTGCGGACCTTGCGCTTGCCGGGGGGGCAGCCGCGGGTGAGGGGGTCCTCGTCGACCTGCCCCGCCTCGAGAGCCGGCGCCTCCTCGTCGCCGCCGAGGGGCATGAGCTCGGGATCGGGGTCGCCGGCCAGGACGCGCACGCAGCGGTACTGCTGGAGGCCGTCCTTCGAAACGGCGGCGCGCGTGCCGCGCGGGCACTTCGGGCGGGTCTTGAAGCCTTTCGGGCCGGTCACCGCGTCGAAGCCCTTCTTGACGTCCTCCTTGACGCACTCGAAGGGCTGATAGGGATTGTTCGTCATGGCGCGGTGCGTGCCCTTCGGGCACACGGCGGGGGTCTCCTCCGCCCGCGCGTGCGGCGCCAGGAGCAGCAGCAGAAGAAGGGCCCTCATGCCGTGCGCTGCCGCGCCAGGCCCTGAAGATGGGCGGCCAGCTCGGGGTTGTGCTGCAGGATGTAGCCCATATCCTCGAACATCAAACGGAAGGCCCGCGTGGGGATGATCGCCCGGGCCGACGCCGTGCGCGTGCCGTCGCGGAGCAGGGCCATCTCGCCCAGAAGCGCCTCCTCGCCGAGCGTCGCCACCTCCGCTCCCGCCGACCCCATGCTGATGGTCACCGAAACGGAACCGGAGAGGATCACGAACAGATCGCGCCCGCTCTCGCCCTGCTCGATGACGAACTCGTCGGCGGCGTAGTCACAGACGCCGCTGCGCGGGAAGATCTTGGCGCACAGCTCGCCCGTGAACTCGGGGAAGAAGGTCTCCAGGCGCAGCGCCCGCGCGACCGCCGCGGCTTCGGGATCGTTCGGCACGGCCCGCACGGGGCTGGCGGAGGGCATCCTCAGCGAGTGAGGAGGTCGGGATTGCGCATGTGCTCGAGGGCGACCTCCTTGGTGATCATCTTCTTCGAAAACAGATTCTTGATGAAGCTGTCCTTGGAGACCATGCCGACCTGGGAGCCGGCCTGGATGGCGTCGTTGATGGCCTCGAGCTTGTTCTCGCGGATGAGCTGGCGCACCGCGGAGGTCGCGATCAGTATCTCGCAGGCGAGCACGAGGCCCTTGCCGTCGGCGCGGGGGAGGAGCTCCTGCGAGATCACCGCCTCGAGCGTCATCGCGAGCTGTTCGCGAAGATTATCCTGGTCGGCGTTCGGAACGGCGCTGAGGATGCGCTGCGCGGTCTTCGAGGCGTCGCGCGTGTGCAAAGTCGTCACGACGAGGTGGCCCGTCTCGGCGGCGAGCAGGGCGGCGCGGATGGACTCGGCGTCGCGCATCTCGCCGACGCAGATGATGTCGGGGTCCTGGCGGAGGGAATCGAGGATGCCCTTGTCGAAGGTCGGGGTGTCCACGCCGACCTCGCGCTGGACGAAGATCGAGCGGCAGGGCTTGAACAGGCTCTCGATGGGGTCCTCGATCGTGATGACCTTGCCCGGCTTGCCCGTCTGGTTGACCCACTCGAGCATCGCGGCCATCGTCGTGCTCTTGCCCGAGCCCGTCGAGCCGGTCACGAAGATGATGCCCGCCTTCTTGTGCGCGAGGTTTCCGACGATCGGAGGCAGGCCCAGCGAGGAGAGGGGATAGGTCTTGGTCGGGATGACGCGGATCGTCGCCCCCGCCGTGCCCGTGGCCATGTACAGGTTGAAGCGGAAGCGCCCCACGTCGGCGATCGTGTGCGAGAAGTTGATGCGCATCTCCGTCTTGAACGTCTCGCGGTGAAAATCCTGGATGTAGGGGTCGACGATCTTGAGGATCGACTCCGAGGACATCGCCGGGTACGGCAGGGCGCCGATCTCGCCGGCGATGCGGGCGATGGGGGGAATGCCGTGGATCAGGTGGAGGTCGGAGCCGCCGCGAGAAACCACGTCCGCGAGCAAGGTCGGGAGATCGATCGTATCAGCCATACCGGGGGAGGATATAAGGATAGCGGCCCTGCGTCAAGGCCATGACGGTTAATTGACGGTAAAGTCGAATGCAATCGGGCGGCGAGCTTTGCTATACTGTCGGCGATCCGGGCTAGCTCAACGGTGGAGCAGGCCGCTGTTAACGGCAAGGTTCTAGGTTCGAGTCCTAGGCCCGGAGCCAATCTGAACAAGAAGCCATTTGGGCCGCAAGCTCAAATGGCTTTTTGTATGGACCAGTGAGGTCCAGAATTTTCTGCTACTTCTTGTCGTTCGGCTGCTGAATGATTCGGCCAAGGCGGCGAATCGTGACGCTCACCGGCTCCATGCGGAGCTGCTCGATTTTCAAATCGTGCTCCCGCTCCTTCTCGGCCGAAGTCTGAAACTGAGCCGGAGAATAGGGCATCACCGGGCCAGGCAGGAGATTCAGCACGTCCACTGCCGGGAGGTTCTGCCGATAGAATCCGTTCTGCACCGGCTTGGCGGCCTCGTTCTTCTTCAGGCCGCCGAGGGTCTTAAACAGCCCGGCTTTGCGTTTCAGAAGTTCCTGCCTGCTCTCGGTTTCTTGAACACCGATTGATTTGGCCAATGCCGCATCTTTTTCCGCATCCGCGACGATGGCGTCGCAGACGAATGAAAGACGCATGATTTGAGTTGAAAGTGTCGCGACACGAAGCAACTCCTCTGTAGGGGCTTCGCCGCTCTGCAGCGACTGTGCGAGCCGTTCTCTTTCACCGATAAGAGCGGCAGAAACGGCCTTCCAGTGCGCTCTATTGGCTATGACGGCCTTCTCGACATCCTCTTTCGTCCCGTTCGCTTTGACGGCTTTCTCCTCACTACCGTACGGGAGCGTCATCATCACCCAGGCGAACTCCACGGGCACGCTGGAGATGCGCTCCGCGTTTTCAGCGGCCATATCGACGGCGGAGGCCGCAGCCGTCTTCGCCTGCTCCCCAGTAAGGGCGGACGGTTCACTGTTCCGAACAGCTGCGCCCTCCGCTTTCGCGGAAAGGGGAAGAACCAACGTCGCGGCCAGAACGAGGTTGAAGGATGTGTGGTGTTTCATATCCTTAGGATAAGTCAGACGAGTCAGTGACGACAGGGCCAAACGGCCCAAAAATATCTGGGCCGAGCAGCCGGTCACGGAACGCTACAAGGGAGGATGTTCCAGTATCATCTGATACTGGGAGCAGATCTGATGCGAAGGAAGCGGGCGTCCTCCGGGACGCCCTTTTTTTCATCGAAATGAGCGGGCTTCCGACGACAAATGTCACACCCGTTCCGGCCGCCATCATGGTATAGTCACGTCTTGACCCCTCTCGCCGCGCCCTCCAGCCCTCCCTCCTTCCGGCTTCCTTCCGACAAGCCGTTCTTCCAGGATGGCGCCGCCGCCGCGACCCTGACGACCTTGCTGCGACGGAGCCTGAAGGACGCGCTCAAGCCCGGCCGCCCCTTGCGGGCGTGGGTGCCGCGGTGCGCGAGCGGCCCCGACGCCTACTCCGTCGCGATCGCCTTGCTCGAAGCGCTGGGCTCCCGGTGGCGCGAGGTGTCGCTGAGCGTCTTCGCCACGGACTCCGACGAAACCGCGCTCGCGCGGGCCCGCGCGGGGCGCTATCCCCACGCGGCGGTCAAACGCGCCGGCCGCGAGCGCCTCGCCCGCTTCTTCATCGAGGAGGAGGGCCGCGTCCGCGTGCGGCCCTTCGTACGGGAGGCCTGCCGCTTCGTGAGCCACCGGCTCTCCGACATCCCTCCGTTCTCGCGCCTCGATCTGATCGACGCCCGGGACGTCCTGGGGCAGACGCAATCCGCCTCGAGGGCCGGCGTGCTCCGGGCCTTCCACGCCGCCTTGGCCCCCGGAGGGGTGCTGCTCGACTCGACGGGCGCGGCGAAGGCGGCCCCGGAGCTGTTCGCGCCCGCGGGCGCGCCCGGCGCCTACGCCGCCCGGCTCCTTCCCGCGAAAAGCCGCCGTCATCCGACCGACGAAGGCCGCCTGAGGGAGAGCGAGGAACGCTTCCACCTCCTGTTCTCCAAGGCCGACGACGCGATCCTGGTCCGGGACGAGGAGACGGGCCTCATCCTGAGAGCCAACGAGGCCGCGTCGCGGCTGTACGGCTGGAGCGTGGCGGAGCTCGTCGGAATGCGCGGGGAGGATCTGCGCGCGCCGCGGCGGTCCTCCGGGCGCCGTCGCGAGAACGAACGCCGCTCGCCGGACCGCGCGTCCCTGTCGCAGCACCGGCGCAAGGACGGGAGCGTGTTCCCGGCCGACGCCAACTCCTCCTTCCTCCTGTTCCATGGGCGCCCCTGCCTGCTGGACATCGCCCGCGACGCCGCGCCGCGCCTTCGGCTCGAATCACGGCGCAAGGGCGACGATGCGCGCGACGCGTTCGTGGGCGAGCTCGTTCACGAGCTTCGCACCCCGCTCGCGGTCATCCGCGGCTCCGCGGAGAGCCTGCGGGGCACGGGTCGGGGCAAGCACCGCAAGGCGTTCCTCGGCTTCATCGAGAACCAGTCCCTGCGCATGGCGGGCATCGTCGATCGCCTGCTCGAACTCAACGCCGCCGACGACGCCAAGCGCGTCACCAAGCCTATCCGGGTCTCGCTGTCCGCCGTCCTCTGGGACATCGCCGCCGGCTTCGTGCCTCTCGCTCGGCGCCGCGGCGTCACGATCCGCATCGACATCCCGGCGAACCTCGACGTCCTCGCCGATCCATCCGACGTGCCGCACATCTTCGGGAACCTGATCGACAACGCGATCAAGTTCAGCCCGCGCCGCGGCCGCGTGGAGGTGAGCGCCCGCGCCGAAGGCCGCGAGGCCATCATGTCCGTGCGCGACACCGGAGACGGCATCGCCCCGGGCGACCTCGAGCGGGTCTTCGAGCGCTTCTTCCGCGCCGACCGGACGAAGCGGGTCAAGGGCACCGGCCTCGGCCTCGCCATCGTCCAGAGCATCGTCCGCGCCAACGGCGGCCACGTGGCCGCGGAGAATTACCCCGCGGGGGGAGCGGTCTTCCTGGTGTCCTTGCCCCTCGCCCCGGAGCCTTGCTCATGAAGAAGAAAGCCTCGCCGCCGTCCGCCCCCTCGTTCCCGATCGTCGGCATCGGCGCCTCCGCCGGCGGCCTCGAGGCCGTCACAAGGCTGCTGACCGCGCTTCCGACCGACACGGGGATGACCTTCGTGGTCGTGCAGCACCTCGACCCGAGCCGCAAGAGCCTCATGGCCATGCTCCTTCAGAGGGCGACGAGCATGCCGGTGTCCGAGGCGCGCAACGGCGGGGCCGTCCTTCCCAACCGGGTCTACGTCATACCGCCGAACACGCACATGTGCGTGCGCGACAACGCCCTGCGGCTCATTCCGCGCCCCGCTGGCGTCCACGCCCTGGCGGTGAACTGCTTCCTCCACTCGCTCGCCGAGGAACGCGGGAACAAGGCGATCGCCGTCATCCTCTCGGGCACGGCCAGCGACGGCTCCCTCGGCGTCAAGGCGATCAAGGCCGAGGGCGGCGTGGTGTTCGCGCAGGACGAGGAGTCCGCCGGCTTCTTCGGCATGCCGCAGAGCGCCGCGGACACCGGCATGGTCGACTTCGTCCTCGCCCCCGAGGGCATCGCCAAGGAGCTCGCGCACATCGCCCGGCACCCCATCCTGAGCGCGGACCTCCCGGCCTTCGACGACGCCTCGACGCTCGGCTCGATCTTCCAACTGCTGCAGCGCGGGACCGGAGTGGATTTCAGCCTGTACAAGCCGAGCACCATCCAGCGACGCCTCATGCGCCGCCTCCTGCTGCACAAGCTCAAGAAGCTCGAGGAGTACAAGGAGCTCCTGGCCAAGGACCCCGACGAGGTCCGCGCCCTCCACGACGACCTTTTGATCCACGTCACGCACTTCTTCCGCGAGCCCAAGGCCATCGCCGCCCTGCGCGCCAAGGTGTTCCCGCGCATTTTGAAGAGCCTGGCGCCCGACGCCCCGGTCCGCGTCTGGGTCGCGGGCTGCTCCACGGGCGAGGAGGCCTACTCGCTGGCCATCGAGCTGTTCGACTTCCTCGGCGAGCGGGACTGCATGAACCCGGTCCAGATCTTCGCCACCGACATCAGCGAGGTCGCCCTCGAGCGGGCGCGCGCGGGCGCCTATCCGGACGAGATCAAGAACTTCATCTCGCCCCGCCTGCTGCGCCGGTTCTTCACCAAGGCCGACCGCGGCTACGTGATCGTCAAGCGCGTGCGCGACGCCTGCGTCTTCGCCCGCCAGGACCTGACCAAGGACCCTCCGTTCGCGAACGTGGACCTGATCAGCTGCTGCAACGTCCTGATCTATCTCGGCCGCGACGTGCAGAAGCAGATCCTGCCGATGTTCCATTACGCGCTGAAGCCCTCCGGCGCGCTGATGCTCAGCAGCGCGGAGACGGTCGGGGAGTTCTCCGACCTGTTCACGCCGGCCGACCCCAACAGCCGGCTCTACCTCAAGAACCCCGCGGCGACGAACCGCCGCTTCATCCAGCGGGTCCGCAAGCCCCTTGACGCGGGCTCCCTGCCGCTGAAGGAAGGGCACGCGATCACGGGCGACTGGCCCGAGAACGACATCCAAAAAACGGCCGACCGGCTCCTGCTCGCGCGGTTCGCGCCCGCGGGCGTGGTGGTCGGCGGCGACCTCAACGTCCTGTCCTTCCGGGGGCGCGTGAGCCGCTACCTCGAGCCCGCGACGGGGAGCGCCAACCTCAACCTCCTCAAGATGCTTCCCGTGCACGCCGGCGCCGCGGTGAAGTCCCTGATCCAGAAGGCGCGCAAAACCGACGCCCCGGCCCAGGAGAGCGGCGTCGAGCTCGGGGGCGACGAAGACCGGCGCTCCGAGACGGTCACCATCGAGGCCATCCCTTTCCGCCTTCCGCTGTCGGGAGACCGCTACTTCATCGTTTTGTTCGACGACGACCGGGCCTCGGTCGAAGGCAAGCCGGCCGCGCGGACGCCGCGGACGGACGACCGCTCGTCCAAGCGGCTCAAGGCCGAGCTCGCCCAGACCCGCGGCTACCTTCAGACCATCGTCGAGGAGCACGACGCCGTCAACGAGGAGCTCAAGGCCGCCAACGAGGAGGTCATCTCGAGCAACGAGGAGCTGCAGAGCACCAACGAAGAGCTCGAGATCGCCAAGGAGGAGCTGCAGGCCGCCAACGAGGAGCTCAGCACCGTCAACGAGGAGCTGCATTCCCGCAACGAGGACCTCGGCCGCCTCAACGACGATCTGCAGAACCTGATCTCGAGCGTGCACCTTCCCATCGTCATGGTCTCCAGCGACCTGCGCGTGCGCCGCTTCAGCCCGATGGCGGAGAAGCTCCTGCATTTGGGCCCCGACGACATCGGGCGGCCGATCGGCAACATCAAGCTGAGGCTGCCCCTGCCCAACATCGAGGAGATCATCAACGAGGTCATCGACACGGTCGCGACCAAGGAGCTCGAGGTCCGCGACAAGGACAAGCACTCGTTCTCGGTCCGCGTGCGCCCGTACAAGACGGCGGACAGCAAGATCGAGGGGGCCGTGATCGTGTTCGTCGACAACGACCCGATCGAGCGCAGCATCGAGGAGGTCAAGGACGTCCCCGCCTTCGAGGCCGCCCTGGAGATCAGCGGCGAGCCCCTGGCCGTGCTCGACGCCGCCATGCGCGTGCGGGCCGGCAGCCGCTCCCTGTACCAGGCCCACGGCCTGACGGAGAGCGCGCTGGGCCGGTCGCTGTTCGAGATCGAGGACGGGCGCTGGGACCTGCCCGCGCTGCGCGAGAAGCTGGCGAGGACGGCGAAGAAGGGCGAGGGCTTCACCCGGCTGCCGCTCACGATCGCGGGAAAGAAGTTCGCCTTCAGCGCGCGGAGGATCAAGGACGCCGGGTCCGGGCCGCCGCTGATCCTGCTCAGCATCAACGCCGGGTCTTAGCGCCCCTTCCCGAACAGCACCGCGGCGCCGGCCAAGGCGAGCAGCCCCCCGACGGCGCCGAGCAGGAGCAGAGGGAGCGGGAACCGCGCGCGCCGCGAAGGGGGCGGCGCCGGCAGGTGGCTCAACGCCCACTCGCCGAAGAGGATCTCCATGTCCTCGGGCCCGGGAAGCTGCAGCGCCTTGTCGAGCGCCGGCTGATACGCGGGATCGAGGCGGGCGGCCTTGGCCAGCGCGTCGAGCGCGCCGGCCTTGTCGCGCGCGCCCGCCAGGGCGTAGGCCTTGTTGAAGTAGGCCGGCGCGTCGTCGGGACGGCCGGTCAAGGTCTGCTCGGCGGAGGCCAAGGCGTCGGCGTACTCGCCGACGCGGTTGAGGATCGCGGTGCGCCAGCCGCGCGCCGGCTCGTTGCCGGGATTCAGGGCCAAGGCCCGGTCGAGCTCGTCGAGAGAGGAGCGCGCGTCGGCCTCGGAGGCTTTCACGGCGCGCTCTGTGAGGTCGGCCGAGAGCAGGGCCCCGACCGCCGGAGTCGCGGAGGCGGCCTCGCCCGTGGTCCCGCCGAGCACCGGAAGGCCGGCGCGCGCGCCCTCGCCGGCGAGGCCCGACCCGTCCGCGGCCGCCTTCTTCAGGGCGGCCCGCCCCGCGTCCATGCCCGACAGGCTCAGGATCGCCTTGGCCTGCTGGTTCGCCGGATCGAGCAGGATCGCGCTCTGGGCGTCCTCGACGGCGGCGGCGGCGTCGCCCCGGGCGTAGCGGGCGCCCGCGCGCAGCACGAAGGCGTCGGCGTTGCCGGGATTGATCGCCAGGGCCTTGCCGGCCTCCGCGATCGCCCCGTCCGCGTCGCCGTTCTCGAGGGCCACGTCACCGGCGTCCACGTGGGTATAGGAGAGGTCGACGTCGTCAGAGAAGAAGACGGCCGAGTTCCCGGCGAAGGTCCCGTCGTGGCGGCGGCGGGTCCCTCTCACGTCGCGGACCGCGGCCTGGAAGACGCGGTAGAATTCGGGCGAGGTCGCGCTCGCCTTGAGGCGGAACTCCTCCTTGAGACGGAACGCCCGCTCGACCTCGTCCTGCAGCTTCTCCGGCGTCACCGCCGCGTGCTTGCCGTCGCGGGTCTTGCGCGCCCAGGCCGCCTGATAGCGCAGGAAGGCCGCGAATACGTCGCGGGTCACGGCCACCCGGCGGCCCTCGGAAGGGGGCAAGGAGGCCGCCATGACGGAGATGAACCGCTCGGCCGCGTCCGGCTTCAGGCCGCGCTTCTCGAGATAGCCGCGCAAGGTCTTCAGGCCCGCGTGATACTCCGCCGCCGTCATCTCCTCGTCCCCCGCGGCGCGCCGTCCATCCGCCGCCGCCGAGGCGGGAAGAAGAGCCAGAAGAACGGCGAGCGCGGTCTTACACAAGCTCGGTGAGCAGCTCGGGACGAGGCTGGGGGATGACGACCTTCTGCACCAGCAGGCCCTTGGCGCCGGCGCTCTGCGCGGCGGCTTCGGCGGCCGTGACGCAGTCGGCGACCGAGCCGGTGAAGCTCACGAAGGCCTTGCCGCCGAGGGCCATCGCCAGGCGGATCTCGATGAGGCGGATGTTGGCGGACTTCACCGCGGCGTCGGCCGCCTCGATGAGCGAGGCGATCGAGAACGTCTCCACGATCCCCAGGGCCTCGAGCTTGCCGGGGATGTTCACCGCGGAGAGGGCGGGGAAGATGTCGGGATCCAGGTTCGGGATGATGAAATGATCCACGTGGGCCTCGGCGGCCTTGTCCACGCCCGCCTCCACGGCGGCGCGCACGTTGGCGACGTCGCCCATGACGATGACGCAGTACTTGCCCGGGCACATCGTGCGCGCGAGCAGGATCTCCACCGGGGCCGCCTTGAGCATGGCGTCGGTCGTCTCGAAGCCCTTGGCCATGCTGCTGAGTTCCACGCCGCCGACCGAGTTCTTCATCTGTTCCCCTCGCTGCTGATGTCCACGTGGTCCGTCACGGCCGTCACGATCCCGTCGATGCTGGCGTGAACGGGGACTCCGAGCTGATCGGCCGGGACGTCGCCGATCTTCTCGCCGCGCCGGACTTTCTGCCCGGCCTTGACGAGCGCGGTCGCCGCGACGCCCACGTGCTGCTTGAGCGGTATGCTGACTTTCCGCGGCGAATAATCGCCGTCGTAAAACGGAGCGTCGGCTTTATAGCCCATGAGCCCGAGGCGCGCCATGAGCTGGCCCGTCGGCACGAGGCGGTATTCGCGGATCGGATGGACCTTCGGCGCCTTGCCGGCGTTGAGCGCGGAGTTCTTCCAATTGATCTTCTTCTCGCCCAGGTCCTTCTTGGCCGTGACGCAGATCTTGCCGGGGGCGAGGTTCTCCGGGCAGGAGTAGAGCGTGCAGAGCTGGCACTCGCAGCACAGCAGCGCCCACTCGTTCCAGGTCTTGCGGTCGGCCTGGGAGAAAAGCAGGCCGCGCATGACCTTGTGGGGCTGGATGTCGTAGCCGAGGAGGTAGCGCGGGCACAGCTCGGTGCACAGCGAGCACTGGTCGCAGGCGGACTTGCCCACGCGCTCGTCCTGCGCGCGCTCGGCACTCTTGCGGCCGAGCAGGGCGTGACCCTTCGGGAGCACGATCAGGCCGCCGGAGGTCTTGGTCGCGGGGCGGTCGAACGAATCGAGGACCTTGCCCATCATGGCGCCCCCGTCGAGCGCGCCGTACTCCGCGACGGTCGCGCCGCCCGCGAGGGCGAGGGCGTCGGCGTAGGAGGCGCCGATGGGAACCTTGACCGTGCGGGGGCGCTTGACCGCTCCGGCCACGGTGAACCAGGTGTCCACCACGGGGGTCTGCGCCGCGCGGGCCATGTTGTAGAGGGTCTCGACGTTGTTGACGACCGCGCCGACCTGGATCGGGATGCCGCCGGGGGGGATGAGGCGGCCGGTGACCTCGTAGACGAGGCAGTACTCGTCGCCCGCGGGATAGACGTCGCGCAGGCTCTTGACCTCGAGGCCGGGGCGGCCCTCGATCGCCTTCCTGACCTCGGCGATGAGCTCGGGGTGCTTGTCCTTGATCGCGATCACGCCGCGCGCGGCGCCGGTGGAGCGCATCAGCAGCGCCAGCCCCTCGAGGACCTCGGGGGTGTGGCGCGCGAGCAGCTCCTGGTCCTTCTGGAGCAGCGGCTCGCACTCGGCGGCG
>JAUYSH010000141.1 GCA_030696455.1 Elusimicrobiota bacterium | reverse complement strand
GGCAAAGCCCGACGCCTCAATAGAATCGCCGACCCGCCGAGAACCGGAGGCTGGTGAAGGGATGGTGCCTTCATGGCCCAGCACAAAGTCGTCATCGTCGCCGTCAATGCCGTAAATCCAGACGCCGCGCTCGCTCGCAGGGCGGCCAAGTCCCTGCTGCAGCCGCACAAGACCCCGAAGCAGATCGTCGAGGACCTGCTCGAGCGCCTCGGTAACGTTAAGCGCCGACGCGAGCTTCGCGGGCTTAACCACTGGGACGAGTTCGCGCCCACCTACCTACAAAGGATGCTTGTTCGCCATGAGGTCCTGCGACGGCGCGCGGTAGAGGAGTTCTTCCGCGTGGAGAGAGTCAAGGCGATCTCGCGGGCCAAATCCAAGCTCGGCAACTACGCTGAGGCCGAGGATGCCGTCGCGGAGGCTTTCCTGAACCTGCTCTCCGGGAAGGCCGGTCCCGGTCATTTCAACCGCGTGCTGCGGCTGGTCTGCGTCGATAGGATTCGCGCGCGCATGAATGCCGGCAAGCTCTTCAGCAGAGAGCGGGACTTCGAGATCGGGGGCGAAAATCACGTCTCGGGCGGCCCTGGGTGCGGCGCCCTCTCACAGGGCGATCCCATGGATATCTTGCTCCGGGAGGAGGCGATCCGGGAGGGAATTCGGAAGGTGAAAACCGAAAGGGAGCACCGCGATGTCCTGAGACTCGATTGGTGGAACGAGCTGATTTCCCACTACTGTCCAGAGGAAGTGGAGGGAAAACAGTCGGCTCAAACGAATATGTAAGTGCAGGGAGGCCTGGTAGCCAGTCAGGAAAAACTCGGGGCGCATAGCCCCACCCGCCCGCACCCAAACTCGGAAACTCGCACCAAGACAGAGGGGGAAACGACTCATGGAAACGCCGGAAACTCAGGAGCTCGCAGGCAAGGAAGTCCGCGGCGGACGGCCGCCGAAGACGGTGGCGATCACGGTGTATCTGCCGGTGGCGGACCACGATAACCTCGCCAAGGTGGGCATGAAAAGGATGCGCCAGACCGGTGAGCGCGTGCCGCCCGACCGGCTGATTTCGGAGGCGATCCAGCACTACGCCAAGACCCTCAGTACGGCGGAATAGCCGCCAACAGACCCGCCAACGTGTTGGCGGGGGGGTGCCGTGGAGTGGTCTCACGAAATCGGATTGTTTTTGCTGGAGAAAGCACCTGCCTCTCAATCGGCTGGCGCCGATTTCGCCTCCCGACCACTCACTCCCAACCATAGGGGTTGAGATTGAGTGGTCGGGAGGATGGCAGGTAGAGATAGCAAAAACTGAAGTGAGTGAAAGTAAGAAAAAAGAAAACAGCAACAACAACAGAAACAGAAAAATAAGGGAAAACGGAACGGAAAAAAGAAGCGGAAGAAGGGAAGAACTAGAAACAGAAAAACGGGGAAACGCCAGGGAAAGAAACAGATGAACGAACAGAACGCGGACGGCAAATCCAAGGAAATTCCGCTGACGCCAAGGGACCTGAAAGTCCTTGGGGCGTTGGAGACCTGGGGCGTGCTGGGCCTGGGACAGCTTCACGGGATCGTGTCCGGAAAGGGCGTGTCGGCCGCGGAAAAGACGCGGCTCTTCTTTGATGAAACGGATCGCCGCGACTACTGGCGCTGGTTCTCGAAAAGGCTTACGGTCCTTGCCCAAGACGCGTATATCAAGGCGCACTTCTTCATCAATCACCCCAAGATATTCACGCTCGCCGAGAAGGGTCATGAGATCCTCAAGCGGAGGGGTCTGGCGCGGATGCAGGGCTACCGGGACTCCATAGAGGAGTCGATGGTGGACCACGAGATGAAGGTCAGCGCTGCGGGACTTGTGATGAGCCAACTGCTGGGCCTCACGGTCCGCACGGAGCGCGAGCGTTTCCAGTGGATGGGCCGCGGCGGACGCGGCCCTTCGCCGGAGCGAGGCATCTCGGACCTCTGGATCGTGGACAACCTTCAGCCGAAGGCGATCGAAGTCGAGATGCACCAGAAGTCGGAGAAGCGCTACGAGGAGATCTTCGAGGCCTACCGGCGCAGGATGCCGGACGGCGGCGCGGTCCTCTATCTCACGGCCTGGCCTTCGGGCGTGCGCTGCATCCTGACGCACGCCCAGACCTTCCGTGCGCCGTTCATCTATGCCTGTTCCTTGGCGGATTTCCGCGGCAGCGCGGGACGCGCTCCCTTTGAGAGCGCGACGGTCGAGGACGGTCCGATCATCCTGGCGCCGCGCGGCGCGCGGGAGGCGTTGGCCGCGCGATGAGCGTCCTCTCCTTCCTCGTCGTCCTGTCCCTTCTGCTGGCCGGCTTCGGCCTGCTGAAGGCCGACTATAAGGTCCTCGGTGGGACCTTCTCGGGGCTCGCGGTCGCGGCGTTCCTGATCCTTATGCCCTGGCCGGCGGTCCTCCAGTTGGCCCGGGAAAACCGCGACTTCGCGGCGTGGTTCTTCCCGCGCCGCGAGCGGGTGGTCCTGGCGTGGTGCGCGGCCTCCGTGCTGTTCGGCGCGGCCGCGGGGTTCGGCGCGGCGCGCCTCAAAGCTGGGAAATCGCCCGCGGAGCGGGATATCCCGGAGGATGGAAAGACCGTGGACAAGAAGCTCGCGAGCGCGCTGAAGGACCGTATGCCCGCGGCCGGGACCTTCCTCGGCGTCACGCGGACCGGCCGGGCCGTGTCCGTTCTGCCGGTCGAGCGCGAAGGGCACATGCAGATCGTGGGCCCAACCCGCTCGGGCAAGTCGCAGCTCCTGCTTGCCCTCGCGGCCCAGGACATGGCCGACGGCTTCCCGGTCTTCTTTATGGAAGCCAAGGGCGACCGCGGCGACTTCGACCAGTTCCTCAAGACGGCGGGCCGCGCCGGGCGGGTGGGGGACGTGCGCTACTTCAATCCCCAGGACCCGCGCTCGATGACCTTCAACCCCATCCGTCCCGTCTCGGGGCAGGACCCGACGGCGCTCGCCAACCAGGTCGCGCGGGCCATCGGCCGCGAGCCCACCTCCTCCGGAGAGGGGCAGGACTACTACCGCGGAGTGGACTACGCCAAGATCCAGAGCATGGCCGAGGTCTTCTGCGCGACCGGCCGCGCGTTCACCCTGCGCGACTGCTACGACTACTTCGCCTTCGAGGAGGCGCGCAAGAAGGCGTTCGAGCTGTGCGGGGACACCAAGCTCTCCGACTTGGCCAACTCGGAGTTCAAGTCCAACGAGGACACGAGCTCGCTCACGTCGGCGCTGCGCCCTTGGACGACGGGGACTTTGGGCGCGCTCCTCAACAGCTACGCGCCGCAGATCCGCCTCGAGGAGGCCTTCGCGCGCGGCCAAGCCGTCTACTTCGCGGTCCCGGTGGGGCACCTCCAGGTGCTCGCCAACCCGCTCGGCCGCATGGTGATCTCGGGCCTGCTCTCGGTCGCGGCCTCGCGCCAACGCGCCGCGATCAAGCCGAAGCCGGCGACCGTGATCATGGATGAGTTCGCCGAGTTCGCGACGCCGGTCTTCGCCTCCTTCGTGGCGACCGTGGGCTCGGCCAAGATGCGCACGATTCTCTCGCACCAGGACTTGGGCCAGCTCAAGCGCATCCAGGGGATGGATGCGGACGCCTTCAACTCCGTCGTCTTCAATAACACCTCCGGCTGCAAGGTGTGCTTCCGCGCGCCGGACCCGGAGGACGCGGAGTTCTGGGCCGCGACCTTGGGCACCGAGTCGTCCGTCAGCGACACGGAGCGAGTGAAGAGCGGCCTGTTGGGCGACGAGCACACGGGCGACCGGTCGCGCCGCGAAGTGGAGCAGTTTAAGATCCACCCCAACACGATCAAGAGCCTGCCGCCGGGCGTGGCACTCGTGGTGGCCCCGGGCCGCGAGACGTGCCTGATCCGCACGGCGCGCGTCCACGGGCTGATCAAGGACTTCGCCCTGCCGGAGCTGGCGGTCGTCGGCGAGGAGCCGCTCGACCTGCGGTCCGCCGTCAAGAACTTCACGAAGAAGCTGACCACTACAGGAGAGGAAAAGAAATGAAGCCGACCTTGATGATCCTAGCGCTGATCTCCGCGGCGCGGCCCGCTTACGCGGCCTCGTACGTGGAACAGTCGGCCTTCAGCGTGGCCGGCTCCACCATCGCCGGCCTCGACCGCGACTCGGTGGGCAACCTCTACGCGCTCATGCTGGCTCCGGGAGCGACGAGCTACTCGGTGACGGCCTTCCGGACGCCGAATCTCGAACCGCTGTTCAGCTTCGACGCGGGAGTCAGCGCGCCGCTGGCCTTCGCCGTGGAGCCCTCGGGCGTCGTGGATATCCTGGAGGGGGGCGGCGGCATCACGCTCAAGCGCTTCCTCAATACCGGCTACTCCCTTGGCCAATCCACATACTCGCTAGGGGCCTATATCAGCACTGCGAGCCTTATGTCGGCCGCGATCGATAAGGTCGGGGCCCGCCTCCACCTGAGCTTCCAAAATCAGAAGAGCTACTACTGCGTCCAATGTGTGGGGTGCCCTTGTCCGGCAAGCGGCATGAAGGGCTACGTCAACGCCTACGACTTCGCGGGAAATCTTCTTAGCCAAGTCGAGCTGCCCGGCATCAGCGCCACCCCGACCAGCTGCTATACGCCTTCCAAGATTGCCGTCGGCCTCCAGCGGGAGCTCGTCGTGGCTGACGTCTCCTGCCAACAGATCCTGCGGTTCACGAGCGACGGCTCCCTTGAAAGCCAGACCCCCGCCTCCTGGTTCGGCGGCTTGGCGAATCCGCGGGGCATGTGGCTGGACGGAGACTCCTCGCTCTACTTGAGCCAACTGGCGTGCGGTCCCGGCGGCTGCCCGCAGGGCGTGGTCAAGCTAACATCCGGCGGCAGCCCGGTGACGACTTTGACGGCCGACTCCGCGCTCGGCTCCGCGTGGGATGGACGCATTCTTTACCTGACTTCCGCGGGCCGTGCGCCCCTGCGCCGCATGATCCTCAATGAGGAGCCCACCGTTCCAGCGCCGTCCGCGCCGCTCGGGGCGGTGATCCAGCACTCCTCCGCCGCGTGGCTGCGCTGGCAATCCTCCACGGATAACGACGGCGACCCCATCCTTTACGCGCTCGAGATCGGCACCGAGCCCTTCGTGCTCCACAGCACCGGAACCTCCGAGACTCCGGACTTCGTGACGGCGCCGCTCGCCTTCGGCACGACCTACTACTGGCGCGTGACCGCCCGGGACTCGTATCTGGGCCTCCCTCTTCAGAGCCGCGCCTCCTCGGTCGAGAACTTCGTTCTGGGGCTCACGAATGCCCCGCCCGGTCCATTCACCGTCTTGAAAGGCACGGGCACGGTGGTGACGCGAGACGCCTCCGTGGTCCTCTCCTGGACCCGGGCGACGGACCCCGACGGCGACGTGCCGGTCTATAAGGTGTCCTGGCGACGCCACGATCAGGCCCAGCCCGCGACCACAACCACGACCGCGTCCGCCGTGACCATGGACGCTCTCGCTTTCGGCTCGACCTACTATTGGTCGGTCCGCGCCCGGGACGACTATCAAGCCGAGAGCCTCATGGACGGCGGCGGCGTGCAGAGCTACGCCCCGCTGTTTCGCAACACGCCACCCACCACGCCGCTCTATCTCTCGACCGGCGCGATCGTGACGCGCGCGAGCCGCTATGACCTGCGCTGGCTCGAATCGGAGGATGCCGATGAGGACCCGGTGAGCTACCGGCTCTACCTTTCGACCGATCCCGCCGCCCAGGTGCTGGTCCAAGAAGGCGCGCTCACCTCCTATCTGCTCAATCTCAGCTACGGCACGACGGTCTACTGGCGCGTCGTCGCGGTCGACGGAGTGGGCGGCGTGTCCGACGCGGGGACCCGGACCTTCACCGCGACCTTCCTTAACGACCCGCCCGACCCTCTGCGCCTGAGCGCGCCCTTCATGGCGGCGCCGACGGTCAAGACCATGCGCGACGGCGTCGAGGTCTCCTGGGAGCGCGT
>JAUYSH010000120.1 GCA_030696455.1 Elusimicrobiota bacterium | reverse complement strand
GAAGCTGCATAAGGCCGACGTGGCCCGCCTGGCCGCGCGCCTGGCGAGGCGCTTCCCGCTCGAGCTGACCTTCTCCTGCCTGCGCCCGCGCGGCGTCAAGCCGTGCGGAAACTGCAGCAAGTGCGCCGAGCGCCGCGCCGGCCTGCGCTGACTATCCTTGAGGATAGTTCGCCGTTACGCGCCGATGTCGGCGGTGGGGACCGCGAGCGCCGTGTAGGACCCGGGCTCGAGCTGGTCGTTGAGCCAGGTCACCGGCTGGGGCTTGAAGGAGACCTCGACGAAGGTCCGGCAGCCGTGCTCGTGGGCGGCGAGCACGGCGTCGAGATGCCGCTCGCAGGCGACGGTCTGCTCGGCGAGCAGCTCCTTGATGCGCGCGGGCTCGGTCTCGGCCTTCCCGGAGGTGCCCATGAACACGGGGACCTTGGGCGCCTTGAGCTCGAGGGCGGCGAGCGTCGCCGCGAGCGCGGCCCTGGCGGGGGCGAAGGCGGCGGTGTGATAAGGCCCCTCGACCTTGAGCACCTTGACCTTGACCGGCCAGTCCTCGGCGGCGGCCTTGGCCGCGTAGGCCTCGAGCGCCGCGACGGTTCCGCCGAGCGTACCCTTCGTCCGGGTGTTCCAAAGCGCGACGGTGACGCCGGGGACCTCCGAGACGGAATCGGCGACGTCCTGGAAGTCGTCGGCGGACGCGGCCGCCAGCCCCATCGGCTCGGTGAAGTCCGCGCAGCAGTCGGAGAACGCCTTCGCGCGCGCGGCGATGAAGCGGCCGGAGTCCTCGACGGAGAGCGCGCCCGCCGCCACCAAGGCGGCGACGACCCCCATCGAGTGGCCGATCGCGCCGTCGAGCTCGAGGCCCGGGTGCGCGGCCTCGTAGGCGAGCCAGTGCGCGACGTGCGACGCGTGGATCGCGCGCTGGGCGTTGAAGGTCAGCGCGAGGGGCTCCTCGGGCATCGTCGTGAGCAAGGTCTCTAAGTCGGCGCCGAGCGACGGCTTGAGCCGCTCGATGACGGCGCGCGCCGCGGGGTTCTTGAGCAGCTCGACGCCCATCCCCGTTTCCTGCACCGACTGCCCGGCGAACAGCGCGCACGCGTGAAAGCTCATCCAGCGAGGATAACTTTTTTGCCGGCGACCGTCTATTCGCGGCGAACTGCCCGCACGGATAGTTCGGAGACCTATTTTACCGGGGAAGGCGGCTCGGCCATGCCGTACAGGCCCTTGCGGCGGGCGTACTCGATGGCCTTGTGCGGCACCAGGACGTGCGTGCCCTCGCGGACCGCCGTCGAGGAGGCCTCGAAGCCGGCGTGCTCGATGAACTTCACCTCGAGCGTGGTGGGCACGGCCTCGGAGGGGCGCTCGCGCTCGATGAAGGCGACCTTGAGCTCGTGCAGGGCGGAGTCGGGGCCGCTCATCTTCGCGCGGTTGGCCTCGAGCTTGGGCAAGGTGTCGGGGTTGCCCTTCTTGTCGGTCAGGCGGTAGTGATCGTCGCCGACCATGTACCACGCCTGGATCGGCACGCCGGAGTTCAGCGCGAGGATGCGGAAGATGTTGGTCTCGCCGTCGAACTGCGTGCCGACCGCGATCGGGGAGTAGACGAAGAAGGGAGCGAAGCCGTTGAGGACCTCGATGCCCATCGGATGGCGCTCGAGGACGGGCGTCATCGCCGGCTTGCGGGGGTCGTCGCCGGCCAGGACGAAGACGACCTTGTCGACGCTCAGGTCGCCGACGGCCCGCAGCGCGACGATCAGGTGGCCCCAGTGGAACGGATCGGCGGCCACGGGATAGACGCCGACCTTCACGGGGCGCGAGCGCGGCGCGACGGGCGCCCCGTCGGGGTCGACGCGCAGGTTCATCGACGGATCGATCTCGCCGGCGTCCAGGCGCTTCTGGATCGCGGCCAGGGCGCGGTCGGCCTCGCCCGCCACGGTCTCGAGCAGGACGGCGTCGGCCGCCGCCACGGTGCGCGCGGTGTCGAGCAGCTCGTCCCGGATGTGACGGCGCAGGGCGGCCGCCGGGCTCGCGGCGGGGATCGGGAAGGCCGCGTCGAGGGCCGCGAAGCGGCGCTGCAGGCGCTCGGCGAGGGCTCCCTGAGAAACGTGCGCGGCCGCGGGGACGCGGGCGGCGAGGGCGGACGGCGCCGAGGCCGGCGCGGGGGCGGCCAAGGATGGGGCCAAAGAGGGCGCGAGCGCGGGAGCGGCCAGCGAGGAAGGCGAGGAGAGGGGGGAGAGCGAGACGGCGGAGACGCCGGCGGAAGCGCTCGCCGAGGCGCTCGTCGTCGTGGCGGCGCGGGTGACGCCGGCGGAGCAGAGCGCGGGCTGGAGGCTGAGGCTCAGGAGCAGAAGGATAGTTTTCTTCATGGGTTTATTATAACGCGGGCCCGATTTTATGAATATGAGCCGGAATATGAGCCCTTCGGGCCCGGGGCGCCTAGGTCTTCCGCCACGCAACATACCGGCCTAAGCTAGAATCGCAAGGATCCGCCGGCGTAGAGCCCCGAGGCCTCGGTGCGCGTCGTTTCCACCGCTTGATCGAAGTGCGTTCCGTCCGCGAGAAAATAACGCCGGTTGCCGTGGTTCGAGGTGAAGGACAGGCGCATATACCCCGCTTCGAGGCGTACGACGGAGAAGCTCCAGGACGCGCCGAGGCTGAAGTGGATCGCCGAGCCGCGGGCGCGGTCCTCATAATTCGGCGAGGAGGCGCGCAGGCCGCCGTCGAGGTTGTTAAAACCGTCCCCCCGGTAGGTCGCGAAGGGCGACCACAGAAATTGAGCGTCGAAAGCGAACCCAAAGGGAATGAGGACGTCTTCACGGAAGCCGATATGAGGACCGGCCCATGACGCGTCGTAGGTCGCGTCGAAGCCCTGGATCGGGCCGACGGGAGCCGGCGCGAAGAATTTCCCGGTGCTGAGCGTGCGCGCGAGGTTGGTGAATCGTGACCGCTGGGAAAAACGATGCGCGCCCACGGACATGTCCAGGGCGTGCCTGACTTCGAGTTCGTCGGACCCGGTCACCCTCCCCTCGGCGGCCCTGAAATGGAGATTCGCCGAGATCCATTCCCTGCGCGCGGCGTGATCCGCCTGGAACACCGTGTCATCCTCGTGATCGGGCCTGTGCCAAACCGCCCCGTTGTCGTATCGGGTCAACGTCTCGGAATGCGGGGAATGGAGCCAGTAGCGGTCGAAGTATCGCCCCTTGAGGCGGTCGGTCCCATACACGAACTCCCCCGAGAGCCAGCTCAGGGGCGCCAGTTCGGCGCTGTTGAGCAGCATGCCGCCCGAGGCCGCGCGTTCCTCGGTTTCGCCGAAAAAGACCTCGCCGGGAGGATCGACGAGCTCCCGGGGAAATTGGATCGAGTAGCGGGTGTTCACGGAGCTTCGCGCCAGCCAATAGCGGGACCTCACCGTGAGGAAGGGGCGGCGGGGCGGTCCCAGCCGTATCGCTTCGCGGGCGTCATCGCGCTCGAACGGGACCGGCGCCGCGGGCGGGGCGCGGGGGGCCGGAGGCGGCGGTCCCCGTCGGGACGGCGGCCGTCCGGCGGGAGAGAGCGGAAGGAGCTCCGGTTCGCTCGACGCGGCCCGGGCGGGAGGAGCCGCCAGCAGGAGAAGGGCGGCCGCGGCTCCCGTCATCAGTTTCATCACTGCGCGAATGATGATAGATAATTGTTGCGGCTTCTTTGCCTCCGGGCGGGCGCATCTCCGGCAGGAATGAGAATTCCGCCTACGAGATCATGAAGCTCGCGGCCGCGTAGCGGCCGGAGTGGGACAAGGACAGGCTCCAGTCCTGCGGCTCGCCGCGCCACAGCACGCCGGGCAGGCCGGAGTTCTCGGTGAGCGCGAGGCGCGAGGAGGTCTCGATCTCGTCGTTGGAGGCGGCGATCATGTCGAGGGCGAGGTCTCGCACGAAGGCGCCCGGGGAGGTTCCGGAAGGGACCGCGGCGACGCTCCATAATACGTCGCCTTCGGCCGTCTCGTCGCCGATCCAGCCGCCGCGCAGGACGGC
This sequence comes from Elusimicrobiota bacterium, assembly GCA_030696455.1. Lineage (GTDB taxonomy): Bacteria > Elusimicrobiota > Elusimicrobia > UBA1565 > UBA9628 > GWA2-66-18. The sequence goes on along the minus strand of JAUYSH010000120.1, from coordinate 113,832 downwards.
GACGCAGTGCAGCTTGTCCTCGTCGTCGTCGGTGAAGCGGATGTCGAGCTGGAGGCCGGTCGGGATGTGGGTCGCCTTGCGCCGGAAAAGGTCCACCTCGATCTCGTGGAAGGCGCCGTTGGGCACGACGATCACGGCGCGGCCGAGGGCCTTGTGGCAGGCCTCCTTGGCGCAGAAGAAGCGCCAGAAGCCCCGGAAAAGATTCGCGGGCCCCAGCGAATCGAGATAGGCGAGCTCCTTCCTGGTCAGATGCCGGTCCAGCCAGGATTCGTCGGCTTCCGTTAGGTCGTCCGAGAAGTTCTCCCGCAGCAAAGGCCCCTTGAGGTCCACCACGTCGTTGCCGGCGCAGTTGCGCGCCATGTCCGAGCCCTTCCACCATTCCCGCTGCATCTCGGCGAGGCGGTCGAAAAGCCGCTGGCTGATGTCCCGCGCGTTGGTCTCGCCCGGCAGCGCCCCGTCGATGAGGTCGGCCACGAGGCGCAGGCGGTCGCCGCGCGGCGGGGCGGCCGTCGTCGAGATCTGGCGGTCGGAGCGCAGGTAGACGCACAGGAACTTCGTGTTGGGGACCTCGAGGGCGAGCTTGCCGAGGAAATCCTTCGGCCGCTTGGGCTCGAGCCAGCCGGAGCGCGAGCGCCCGGCCTCCGGGTAGACGAACACGGCGCCGCCCTCGCGCAGGACCCAGGCGCATTTGTCGAAGGCCTTCTGCCTCCAGGTCTCCGAGGCGGCGTCCTCGCCTCCCCGCAAAAAGGGGATGCAGCGGCACAGATAAAGGAGCCCGCGGATCAAGGCGCTCTGCACGGGGCCGCCGAGCTTGTAGTAGTTCGTGTATTCCGGCGTGGACCAGGGGATGCGCCGGTCCTCAATGAGTCGATTTGTAGGGAAGACCGCCCAGTAGACGAGGAAGCTGTCGATCAGCGTCAGGTGGTTGGCGGCCCAGATGACGGGGCCGTCGTGCGCGTCGAGCTTCGCCCATATCTCGGCGCGGATGCGGCCGATCTCGTCGTCGAGCCGGTACCCGAAATGAAGCCGCGCGACCGCGGCGACCACGAGCGACACGGGCACCACGAGCGCGCGGCTGAGGGCCCACTGGAGGCGGAGGGCTTTGACTTCCTCCGCCTCCAGGGGCATCGTTAGGAGAGCTTCTCGGCGAGGGTCACGGCTTCCTGAAGGGCGGCCCGGACCTTGGCGACCTGGGCATCCTCGACCGCGCGGCGCTTGCCGGCGGCCTCGGACACTTCTTGGGAGACGCGGAGCTTCGCGGCGCTCATCTTCAGGCGCGTGCGGATCTCGGCCTCCTCGCCGCGGAGCTTGGCCAGCGCCGCCGCGTCGCCGCCGGCCGACACCCCCTTGATCTTGTCGAGGGTCAGGTTCAGCTCGGTGGTCAGAGCGTCGAAGCCGGCCTTATCGTTGTTGTAGGCCTTCCCCTTGGACGCCGCGAGCTTGGCGGCGTCGGCGAGCAGGGCGTCGTAGTCCTTGGCCTGCGCCACGAGGGTCTTGAGGTTGGCCAGGGCCTCGGCGCGCTCCGCGCCCGCGAGCTTCTCGGCCTTGCCCGCCATCTTCTTGAGGGCGTCGGCCATCTTCCAGCCGTCGCCGGTGGCCATCACGTAGGCGAAGGACATGACCTTCTCGAGATAGGCGTCGTTCTTCGGCATATGGCCGAGGTCCATGAGCATCTTGACCGACAAGCCGGGCGTCGCCGCGAGCGCGTCCTGGCCGTCCAAGATGCGCAGCTTGCCCAGCTCGCCCGCCGTGAGCTTGAACTCCGCGGAGCCCTCGGACACCGGCGTCTTCACGGTCATCTTGGTGAGGAACTGGCGCTCGATGGACATGGTGATGTCGGCGAGGTTGGAGGACTCGATGCCCATGCCCACGATGTGGCCGAGGTAGGGGGTGTTCGCGTCCGCGGCGGCGTAGTTCGCCTCGTTGGTGGCGTACTTCTTGACGCCCGCCGTGATGCGCTTCTCCGTGTCCTCCGGGGTGAGCGTGTTCACGTCGACCGCCTCGACGACCGCCTGCTTTCTCATGAATGCCATGTAGGTTCGTTCCTCCGAGTAATGACTGATTCTATTATTTTCCGTCCCAGCGTTTGAAGAGAACGCATCCGTTGACGTCGCCGAAGCCGAAGGACGCCTTGATGACGTACTCGAGCTCCTTCTTGACCATCTCGTGCGGGATGCTGTTTCCGATCGGAATCAGGGGATGCACGTCCTCGCTGTTGATCGAGGGGTGAACATATCCGTTCACTATCTGGTCCACGACGGCCACGCATTCGAGGGCTCCCGCCGCTCCAAGGCTGTGGCCGATCATGGATTTAGTCGATTGGATGAGGGGAAAGCGTTCTAAGGGGAGTTCCAGCGCCTTGATCCAGCTCCCCACCTCCCGAGGATCCGCCCCGGTGGACGTGAGATGCCCGTTGATGAGCGAGATGCGCTTCGGATCGAGTTCTCCATCTTTTATGACTTGCCGGATGCACCGCATGACGCCGTCCGGGTTCGGGAAGGTCATCGTCCCGCCGTCCCGCTGCCCGCCGGAGTTGGCGTACGCCGCGACGACCTCGCACAATATGGTCGCGCCGCGCTTCTGGGCGTGTTCCGAAGTCTCGAGGCGCAATACGCCCGCGCCGCCGGAGGGCACGAAGCCGCAGGCGCCGGCGCCCATCGGCTGAGAGCCCTTCTCGGGGCGGTCGTTGAACTTGGAGCACAAGACATCTCTCATGGCGTCGAAGCCCGACCAGGTTCCCGCGTGGGTGCCTTCCGCCCCGCCCGCGTACATGGACTCCGCGTAGCCCATCTGGATGTGCTTGAAGGCCTCGAAGATCGCTTCCGTCCCCGTGTTGCAGGCCGAGGAGTTGGTCGTGGTCTGCCCGCCGAGGCCGAGGAACTTGCCCACGGCGACCGACACCGAGCTCTCCATGATCTTCGGGACGATGTCGGTTCCCATCGGCCGGCAGCCCATGCCGGGGTCCTGCTCGGCCGCCGCGTTCATGACGGGCGCGAGCTCGTCGAACATCGTGTCCATGCCGCCGATGCCGCAGCCGATGATGGCGCCGGTGTCCCAGTCCACGGGGGTCTCGCCGTAGCCTTTCTTAAGATCCACGAGGACCCCCGACATGCGGGCGGCCTCGACGGCGGCCATCGTGGCGTACACCATCGCCTCGTTGAGCTTGGCGAGGTCGGGGCCGGTGATCAGGGCCTCGGCCTCGTCGGGACCGACGGGCGGCTTGCCGCCGATCTGGCAGGCGAAATTGAGGCTCTTCAGCTCCTCGTGATGGGCGATCCCGGATTTTCCGGCCATGAGGGCGGCGCGGTAGTCGGCGATGCCGAGGCCGTTCGGGGCGACCGCCCCGATGCCGGTGATCACGATTCTTTTGGGAAATCGGCTCATTTCAGTTTCTCCGAATCTTTGGGGATCCACAGCCCGGAGACGACGCCGGAAAACGCGGTCTCTGCGTCCTTCGGTCCGCCGAGGAACTTGATCTCGGCCTCGGCCACGAGCTTGCCGTCGCGGAAGAAGCCGTCCTTGCCGAACTGCGCGCGGCAGGCGAGGGTGTCGGCGGGGCGCGCCATCTTCTTGAAGGAGCCCTTGTCGACGTGGGTGAAGAGATTCACCATCTCCGCCAGGCGCTCCTCGCCGGCCTTGGCGCCCATCAGGTAGATCGCCCAGGCGACGACCGAGGTCTGCACGGCCATCTCGACCATCTTGACGCCCGGCACGACGGGGTTGCCGGGGAAGTGGCCCGCGCAGTCCTCTTCCTTCCAGGTGTACTTGGTCAGGACGTGCTGCTTGTCGATCTCGAGGATCTGATCGATGAAGCGCATCGGCGGGCGCTGGGGGACGAGCTTGAGGACCTCGGCGGGGGTGAGGTCGCTCATCACAGCGCCATGCCTCCGTCCACGGCGATGACGGCGCCGGTCAGGTACTGGTTCTCGATGGCGTGCCAGACGGTCTCGGCGATCGCCTCGGGCGCGCCGAAGGAGCCGAGGGCGACGTCATCCTTGATGCCGGAACGCTGCTCCTCGGGGATCTCCGCGGTCATCGCGGTCTCGATGAAGCCGGGGGCGACGGCGACGACGCGGATCCCTTTCGGGCCCAGCTCGGCGGCGAACTGCAGAGTGAGCGCCTCGAGCGCGGCTTTCGTCGCGCGATATACGGCCGACCCGACCACGGCCCTGCGGGCGAGGACGGAGGAGATGTTGACGATCACGCCGGACTCGTTGCGGGCCATCTCTTTGGCGAAGTCGCGCATGAGAAACAGGGGCGCCTTCAGGTTGGTCGCGATCAGCTTGTCGAAGCCCTCCTCGGAGACCATGAGGGCCGGCTCGTGGGGACGGTCGATGCCGGCGTTGTTGATCAAACAGAAGGGGGTTCCCTTGGACAGCACGGCGTCGAGCAGGGTTTTTCGGCCTTCGGCCGTCGACAGATTCGCTTGAACGGCGAACGAATTGGGGATCTCGTTGACGAGCGCCTCCGCGGCCTGACGATTTCCGTTGTAGTGCAGACAAACGGCGAGCTGGCCCTCGGATTTTTCCGCGATCGCTTTCGCGATCGCGGCGCCGATTCCACCGGAAGCGCCGGTGACGACCGCGATATCCATTAACGGACCTCCATGAGGCCGCCGCCCCAGGCTAAGCCTGCGCCAAGGACCGCGTACACGATCTGATCGCCTTTTTTCAGCGTATCCAACCTTTGCGCGACCGCAGAAGGCATCCCCGCCCCCGCGATGTTGCCCTGCTCCACGACGTTCATGATGTGGCGTTCCTGCGGCAGATGGAGATGGCCGATGATGGATTTCATCATCACCGCGTTGGCCTGGTGGGTCACCGTGTAGACCTCCTCGGCGTAGAGCCCCTTGGCGGAGGCGATGGCCTCGAAGAGCTCGACGGTCTTGCGGATGGAGAACTCGCGCACCTTGGTGCCGTCCTGCACGAAGTGGCCGGTGCCCTCGACCTTGACGTCGTCGACGCCGGTCGGGTCGCTCTCGAAGAACAAAGGCTCGACCTTCAGGCGGCCCTGGTGCTTGATGGAGCAGACCTGAGCGGCCGCGCCGTCGCCCCAGATGTAGCCGTCGAAGCTGTCGCTGGCGTAGCTGGTGCGCGTGGTGTAGCAGCCGGTCTGGATGGTGAGCACGTACTCAGGCCATGCCTCGAGGCGGGTGTCGCCCAGGACCTTCATGTGGCGCGCGAAGGAGGAGCAGGCGGTGTTGACGTCCATGTGCGGGCCGTTGCCGACGCCGATGGCCTTGGCGATGTAGCCGGCCGCGCCCGGCGCGATGACGAAGGGGAAGTCGCAGTTGCAGATGATCATGCCGACCTGGTCCGCCCTGACGCCGGCGTTGTGGAGGGCCATGAGCGCGGCCTCGGCGCCGAGCGTCACAGGGGTCACGCCGTTGGCGATGGCGTGCTTCATCGCCTCCACGGGGTCGGCGTTCTTGGTCGAGACGATGTACTCCTTCGAGAGGCAGGTGTAGCGCTTGGCGATGCCCAGGCGCGACATCGCCCAGCGGGGGGGGATGCGCAGGCCCACCTCTTTATGGAGGAAGTCGTTGTCGATCTCGGTCTTGGGCAGGGCCCAGCCCATCCCGAGGATGTCGAAGGTCTGGTTCATGAGAGGCCGGAGATCGCCTCGCCGCCGTCGGCGCGGATGATCGTCCCGTTGGACCAGCGCAAGGTCGGCCCGCACAGGCCGAGGATGGTCTCGGCGACGTCCTCGGGCGTGGTCAGGCGGTGGAACGGGTTGCGGATTCGCGCCGCCGCCTTCATGAGGTCGAAGTTCGGGATCGCGTTGCCGGCGGGCGTGTCGGTGATGCCGGCCTGCATGATGTAGGAGGACACCCCGTAAGGGGCCAGTTCGACGGCCATCGCGCGGCAGGAGGCCTCGAGGGCGGTCTTGGCGGCCGACACCGCGGCGTAGCCCTTCCAGGCGACCTCGTTGCCTTCGGACGTCATGGCCACCAAGCGCGCGTCCTTCGTCAAGAGGCCTTCTTTGCACAGCTCGCGGCCCCAGAGAAGATAATCGTAGCCCATCATGAAAATCGTCTTTTCGAGATCTTCCTGGGTGAGGAGCTCTTCGCGGTAGGGGATCCTTGAATCGGCAAGAGTATGCAGCGCGTCGCAGCCCTTGTCGTGGAAGGCGACGTTGACCGCGGCCTTGACCTTGTCGGCCGGCAGGCCCAGGGCCTCCGCGAGGCCTTTGATGGCTTGACCGCGGAAATCGGGGGTCTTGTCCTCGATCATCAGGCGGCAGGAGCCGGCCGCGATGGACTGCATGAACAGGTGGACCTTGCCGGCGCCGCAATTGGTCTGGATGCTCTCGAACAGCTCGCCTCTTCCGTCTTCGTCGAACAGGTTGAGGTTGTGGGTGATCAGCTTGACGCCGGCGGCCCGGATCTCGTCGAAATGAGGCTTGATCACCGTCTCGACCGTGCCCTCCTTATCCTTGTGGCCGATCAGGATATTGAAGCCGGCGCGTGCCAGCCTTTTAGCCGTCGCCAGGCCGAAGCCCGAGGAGCCGCCGAGGATGACCGCCCAGAGGCCGGAACCGTGGAAATCGAGAGAGTTTTTCTGATCCATTTGAATATTCTACCATGTCCGAAGCGATCCCGTTCATTGATCCGCGTCAACACGCGGTGCCAGGCTTTAAGGGTTAAGGCTTGGCGGCGAGCAGCTCGGCCTTGATGGCCGGAAAGTGGTCGGGGGGGAACTCCCGGCTCGACAGCAGGCTCCCGTCGTTGCCGTACACCGACTCGGTGCAGCTGGCCTCGCCGGTCGCGTAGGTCCGCTCGCAGATGAACAGGGGGCTGGCGTTCTCGCCGTTGAACACGTAGATGGCGATGTCGGCATCGGGACCGGTGCACAGCAGCGGGGTCTTCTTGAGCAAGGCTGCGTTGCAGGGCTTGTAATGGTACTCGAGGGAGGCGAGGCAACGACCCGCTTCGCGGTCGTAACGATGCTCGACGATGCCCTCGAAGAAGCGGGGGGAGCGGGCCCGGACGGTCTTGTCGAGGGCCTTGGTCAGGGCGCGGCACTCGGTCTCGAGCCGCAGGCGCTCCGCCTTCACGAAGCGCACCGCGAGGAAACCGCCGAAAGCGACTCCGGCGACGGCGGCGAACACGGCGGCCTGGGTGCCTCGTCCTTTCACGCGCAAATTCTACAACAATTTCGCCGCGCCCCGCCCTGCGAGGCCGCGCTTAAGTTATGATGCCGCTATCATGAGATATCTCCCCGCCGTCCTGCTGATCGCGTTCTGCGCCGGCTGCGGCTTGACGCCGAAGGCTCCTCGGTCCGCCGCGCAAAACGACGCGATGGACCGGGAGATCGCCGCTCTGAGCGTGGCCGTCCTCAAGAAGGAGCGGGGGGCGAAGCGGCCGGTGACCCGGGACGTCCACGCCAAGGCCCACGGCTGCGTGCGCGCGACGTTCACGGTCAGCCCCGGCGTCCCGGCCGATTACCGCGCGGGGGTGCTCTCCGAGCCCGGCCGGACGTACCACGCCTGGGTCCGTTTTTCCAACGGGAGCTCGGAGATTCGTTCCGACAAGAAAAGCGACGCCCGCGGCATGGCGATCAAGCTCATGGGAGTCGAAGGCGAGAAGCTCCTTGAAAGCGAACGGAACGCCCAAACCCAGGATTTCCTGCTGATCACGCACGACGCCTTCTTCATCAAGGACGGCAAGGATTACCTCGAGTTCTTCAAGAGGCTGGAGAGGGGCTCCAACCCGGCCTGGTTCTTCTTCGGGCGGCTGCCCTGGCGCTGGACCGAGTTCCGGGCCGCCCGCCAGATCGTGAAAAGAGGCGGCGAGGTCGACAATCCCCTGCTGGCGCCGTATTTCAGCGCGACCCCCTATCAGCTCGGCGAGCGGAACGTGGTCAAATACGCCGTCCGCCCCTGCGAGCCCGCGCGCCTTCGCGCCCGCCGCGCCGATTCCCCGGACTACCTGCGCCTGGCGATGATGAAGTCCCTGGAGATCCGGGAGGGCGCGCCCGCCTGCTTCCAGTTCATGGTGCAGCGGCGCTCCGAGCCGGAGACGATGCCGGTGGAGGACTCGCGCATACCCTGGGACCAGGAGAAATCTCCGTTCGTGCCCGTGGCGACCGTATCGATTCCCGTGCAGGAATTCACCGGCGAGGCGCACGCCCGCTGGTGCGAGGACCTCGCCTTCACGCCGTGGCATGCGTTGCCCGCCCATCGGCCGCTGGGCAATATCAACCGGACCCGGAAGGTCGTCTACGAGGCGGTCTCCACCTTCCGGCGCGAGGCCAACGGAGCGCCCCTGAGCGAGCCGGCTCCCGAGGACGGCCCGTAGCACCCAGGGGGGAACCGGCTGCTTCACCGCTAAAACTCCGTGAACTTGGAGACCATAGCGCCTTGCGGGAATTTCCGTTGCATGGTATGCTTTGATGATGACTCGCAAGGCGTTCGGATTGCTGTTCGCGGCGGCCCTGTCCTTCTCCTGGGCGGCTCCTCTGTGCGCCGAGGCCGCCGCGCCGAGCCACGCCTGCTGCCCCGGCGGGAAAGCCCCGGCCTCCGCCCCTTCTGATAGCGCGCCGGCCTGCTGCCGCCCGGCCGACGCCCCGCCTTTGCCCGCCGCCGTTTCCGTCGCCGCTCCCGCCCCGGCGCTGCCGTCTTCCGCCGTTTTCGTCGCCGCGGCGCCCGCCGCGGTCCGCTTCGCGCCCGCGCGCATCGTCGCCTCGGCGCCGCAGGCGCCTCCCGGGACGCACTCCGGGCTGTCGCCTCCTTCCTCCGGGCTGTAAGGTCCGCCGCTCGCCCGCGTCTTATGGGCGACGCCGTAAGCCGTCATTCCCGGAGGAACCGTGCTTCGATTCTTGTCAGCCGTCTTTCTGTGCTGGACCGCCGTCCCGTCACGCGCCCAGGCGCCCGACCTGACCTTGCCCGCCGTGCTCGAGGCGGCTCGCCGCGACGCGCCGTCCGTGCGCGCCGCCGCGATGCATCGCGACGCGGAGCGCGCGCTCGTCAAGAGCGAGGCCACGCCGGAGAAGCCCATGCTCGAGCTCGAGCGGATGCGCGCTCCGATCGGGGGAAGCCCGCTCGCCGGACCGGAGAGGACCTGGTCGGTGAGCCAGCAGCTCCCCTTCCCGACGGCGCTGTTCTACCGCGGCCGCGCCGCCTCCTTCGAGGCCGACGCGGCCGCCGCGCTGCACCGGCGGGCCGTCGTCGAGGCCTCGGCGCGGGCGCGGGAGGCCTACGCGGACCTCTACGAGGCCGAGAGGTCGCTGATCTTCCTCGACGAGATCGTCGACCTGCTCCGCCGGTTCTCGCGCGTCGCCGAAGCCAAATACGCCGCGGGCAAGGGGACGCAGACCGACGCGCTGAAGGCCCAGCTGGAACTGACGCGCATGCTCAACGAGAAGGCGCTCGCCTCGGCCGCCGTCGCGGGCGCGCGCGCCGCGCTCAACGCCGCGATGGGTCGCGAGGAGGACGCCCCGCTGCCCGCCCTGGCGCCGCCGGCGTCCGCGCCGCCCTCGGCCTCCTGGACCGAGCTGCGCGCGCTCGCGCTCGCCGAGAACCCCGGCCTCGCCGCCGCCGCCGGGGAGGCCGGCAAGGCCCGCGCCGAGCTGGGCATGAAGCGCTCCGAGTGGCTGCCCGACGTGACCCTGCGCTACCGCCGGCGCGCCGAGAACGGCATGCGCTCCCACGACGCGTCTTTGGGCCTGTCCCTGCCCGTGTGGTTCTGGAAGCAGGCCGGGACGGCGTCGCACGCCGGCTACGAGGCCCGCTACGCCGAGGCCCTGCGCGACGGCGAGAAGCTCGACCTGCTCGCCGCGCTGCGCGGGGCGCACGCCTCCGTCCTGACCGAGAGCCGCCTGCGCGAGGCTTATCGCACGACGGTGATCCCCCAGGCGGAGTCGGCCCTGCGCTCGGCGGAGGCGGCCTACCAGTCGGACCGGGCCGGTTTCCTCGACCTGCTCGACGCGGGACGATCCTTGATCACCGCGCGCCTGGAGTCGGTGCGGCACGACGCGGATCTCGAGAGGGCGCTGGCGGCTTTGTCGCGGGCCGTCGGACGCGAGACGGTTCCCTGAGGATATGACCATGAACAGAAAATACGTCTTGATCGCGCTCCTCGCCGCCGGCGCGGCGGCCTTCGGCTCCTACTTCCTCTATCACCGCGGCCATGCGCCGCACGAGGCCCATCAGGCCGGGGTCTACCATTGCCCGATGCATCCGGCCATCACCTCGGACAAGCCGGGGGAGTGCCCGATCTGCGGGATGGACCTCGTCCTGCGGGAGCCCGCCGCCGGAGAGGACACGGGCGTCGCCGGCCAGGCGTCCGCCGTCGTCTCCGAGCAGAAGCGCTCGCTCATCGGAATGAAAACCGAAAAGCTCGGAAAGCGGCGCCTCACGTTCACCGTGCGCGCCTCCGGCAGCGTGGCGTACGATCCCGACCTCTACAACGCCATCGCCGAGCATCACTCCGCCATGGTCGCGCGCGAGAAGGTCAAGGACAGCCCCTGGCCCGACGCCCTCGAGCGGGCCGACGCGCTGGTGCGCGCCTCGGCCCTGCGTCTGCGTCAGCTCGGGCTCGCCGAGTCCTCGATCGAGGCCTTCACGGGGGAGGAGGAGGTGCCCGAGAACCTTCTCCTCGCCGGCGACGGCGGGACGGTGTGGGTGTACGCGCAGATCTACGAGTACGAGATCTCCAAGGTCCGCCCCGGCCTCGCCGCGGAGATCACCACACCCGCCTACCCGGGCCGGACCTTCCGCGGCAAGGTGAAGACCATCGACCCGAACATCTCGCCCGAGACCCGTTCCCTCAGGGTGCGCATCGAGGTGCCCAATCCCGGGGGACTGCTCAAGCTCGAGATGTTCGTCAACGCCGCGATCAAGGTCGACCTTGGCGTAGCACTCGCCTTGCCCGAGAGCGCTCTCCTCGACAGCGGCGAGCGCAAGCTCGTCTTCGTCGACCTGGGGGAAGGCCGTCTCGAGCCCCGTGAGGTCCGCGTCGGCGGCGAGGCCGACGGCTATTACGAGCTCCTGTCGGGCGTGAAGGAGGGGGAGAGCGTGGTGACGTCGGCGAACTTCCTCATCGACTCCGAGTCGAAGCTCAAATCGCTGGCCGCGCCCGCCAAGGAGCATCACTGAGCCCTTCATGATCAAAAAACTCATCAGTTGGTCGGTCCACAACAAGTTCCTGGTCATCATTCTGACCGCGGTCGCCTTGGCCGGCTCCTGGTACTGCGTCAAGAACATCAGCCTCGACGCCATCCCGGACCTCTCCGACACCCAGGTCATCGTCTACTCCCGCTGGGACCGCTCCCCCGACATCCTCGAGGACCAGGTCACCTACCCCATCGTCACCGCGCTCCTCGGCGCGCCGAAGGTGAAGGCGGTGCGCGGCTACTCCGACTTCGGCTTCTCCTATGTCTACGTCATCTTCGAGGACGGGACCGACATCTACTGGGCGCGCTCCCGCGTGCTCGAGTACCTGAGCAAGATCCTGCCCCAGATGCCCGAGGGGGTGCGCACCGAGCTCGGCCCCGACGCGACCGGCGTCGGCTGGATCTATCAGTACGCGCTCGTCGACAAGACCGGCCGCCACAGCCTGGCCGATCTGCGCTCCTTCCAGGACTGGACCTTGCGCTACTACCTCCAGTCCGTTCCCGGCGTGGCCGAGGTCGCCTCCATCGGCGGCTTCCAGAAGCAGTATCAGGTGCAGGTCGATCCCAACGCGCTGTCCGCGTACCGCGTCCCGCTCTCGAAGGTGGTCGACGCGATCCGCGACGGCAACAACGACGTGGGCGGCCGCCTCGTGGAGTTCGGCGGCGCCGAGTACATGATCCGCGGGCGCGGCTACGCCAGATCGGTCGAGGACCTCGAGAAGATCGTCGTCGGGCGCGACGCGAAGGGCACGCCCATACTCGTCAAGAGCGTGGCCAAGGTGACGCTCGGCCCCGACATCCGCCGCGGCGTGCTCGACCTCGACGGCGAGGGCGACGCCGTCGGCGGCACCGTCGTCATGCGTCACGGCGAAAATGCCCTCAAGGTCATCGAGCGCGTCAAGGCCCGCCTCGAGGAGATCAAGCCGTCCTTGCCCGAGGGCGTCGAGCTGCGCCAGACCTACGACCGCTCCGAGCTCATCGAGGGCGCTATCGGCACGCTCAAGCACGAGCTCTTCCTTCAGCTCTGCATCGTGAGCCTCGTGATCCTGGTCTTCCTCTGGCACATCCCCTCGGCGGTCGTCCCCATCGTCACCATCCCGGTCGCGGTCCTGCTCGCGTTCATCCCGATGTACTTCATGGGTGTGAGCGCCAACATCATGTCGATCTCGGGCATCGCGATCTCCATCGGCGTCCTGGTCGACGGCGCCATCATCGAGGTCGAGAACGCCTATAAAAAGCTGCAGCTCTGGGACGCGGGCGGGCGCAAGGGGGATTTCCACCAGGTGCGCCTCGAGGCGATGCAGGAGGTCGGACCGTCGGTGTTCTATTCCCTGCTCGTCATCGCCGTCGCCTTCCTGCCCATCTTCACCCTTCTCGACCAGGAGGGCCGCCTCTTCAAGCCCCTGGCCTACACCAAGAACCTGACCATGTTCGTGGCCGCCTTCCTCGCGGTCACGCTCGACCCGGCGGTGCGCATGCTCTTCTCGCGCATGGACTACGCGACGTTCAAGCCCGCTTTGCTCGCCTCCCTCTACAACACGGTCACCGTCGGGCGCTACTATCCCGAGGAGAAGCACCCGGTCAGCCGCCGCCTCTACGCGGTCTACGACCCGGCCTGCCGCTGGACGCTCGAGCATCCTTGGAAGGTCATCGCGACGGCCGCCTTGGTCGTGCTCACCACGATCCCGGTCTATATGAGGCTCGGCTCGGAGTTCATGCCCCCGCTCAACGAGGGCACGATGCTCTACATGCCGACGACCTTGCCCGGCATATCCGTGACCGAGGCCTCGAAGCTGCTCGAGGCGCAGGACCGCGTGCTCAAGAGCTTTCCCGAGGTGGAGAGCGTCTTCGGCAAGGCGGGCCGCATGGAGTCCTCGACCGACCCCGCGCCCTTCTCCATGATGGAGACGACCGTCGTCCTCAAGCCCAAGGAGGAGTGGCGCAAGAAGGAGCGCTGGTACTCCTCCTGGCTGCCCGAATTGCTGCAGAAGCCCCTGCGCCATATCTGGTGGGACCGCCTGACCTGGGACGAGCTCGTCGCCGAGATGGACTCCAAGATGCGCTTCCCCGGCGCCACGAACGCGTGGACGATGCCGATCAAGGGCCGCATCGACATGCTCACCACCGGCGTGCGCACCCCCATCGGCATCAAGGTCTTCGGCGCGGACCTCAAGACCATCGAGGAGGTCGGCGCGGAGCTCGAGGCGGTTTTGCGGAACATCCCGGGCACCCGCTCCGTCTTCGCCGAGCGCACCGCCGGCGGCTACTTCGTCGACTTCACGCTCAAGCGCGACCAGCTCGCGCGCTACGGCCTCAGCGTCAAGGAGGTCGAGATGGTCATCATGTCGGCCATCGGCGGCGAGAACGTGACGACGATCATCGACGGGCGGGCGCGCTACTCGGTCAACGTGCGCTACCCGCGCGAGCTGCGCGACAACCTCCCCAAGCTGCGGCGCGTGCTGGTGTCGACGATGGACGGGGCGCAGATCCCGCTCGCCCAGCTGGCCGACATCGAGCTGACGCTCGGGCCGTCCATGATCCGCAACGAGAACGGGATGCTGGCGGGCTACGTCTACGTCGACGTGGCGGGCCGCGACATCGGCAGCTACGTCGTCGAGGCCAAGAAGAAGGTCGCCCACGCGGTGAAGCTCCCCACGGGCTACGCCCTGCAGTGGAGCGGCCAATACGAGAACATGGCCCGCGTGCGCGAGCGCCTCAAGCTCGTGCTGCCCTTGACCGTCGTGCTCATCATCCTCCTCCTCTACGCCAACACGAAGTCCTGGGTCAAGACCGCGATCGTGATGCTGGCCGTGCCTTTCTCCTTGATCGGCGCGGTGTGGGGCTTCTACCTCCTCGACTACAACCTCTCCATCGCGGCGTGGGTCGGCATGATCGCGCTGATGGGCCTCGACGCGGAGATGGGCGTGTTCATGCTGCTCTACCTCGACCTCTCCTACGGGCAGGCGGTCAAGGAGGGGAAAATGAGAACCTTCAAGGACCTCGTGGAGGCCGTCGTCCACGGCGCGGTCAAGCGCATCCGTCCCAAGATGATGACCGTCTGCACGACGATGCTGGGCCTGCTGCCGATCATGTGGTCGATCGGCACCGGGGCGGACGTGATGAAGCGCATCTCGGCGCCGATCTTCTTCGGCCTGATGACGAGCTTCACGATGGAGCTGCTCGTGTTCCCTCCGCTCTTCCTGCTCTGGAAGTGGCACGGCGACATGAAGAAGGGGACCGTCGTGCCGAACCCCGACGATCTGCAGGTCATGCAGCACTAAGTCCGCCGCAAATGACAAGGAGGAAGCAGAGGCGCGGGCCAAGGAAGCGCGGGACAAGAAGACGAAGGCCGCCTCGTCGCTCCAGGAAAAGATCGACGCGCTCGACGCCGAGTTGGAGAGGACGGACCTCAAGCCCGCCAAGCGCAAGAAGCTCGAGGCAAGCTCAAGAAGCAGCTCGAAAACAAGAACAAGCTGATCGAAGCCGCTCGGGCCAAGGACGACGGCGAGCATCACGGCCATGGCGCGCATCAGCATTAAGACGTCGGTGAAAATGGAGGCATATGCTCACAGCAGCAGGAATCGCATTGATGGTCGTCATGATGGGCGGCATGATGCTGGGAATGAAGGGCGCCCATAAGAAGCACGCGGAGAAGTCCGCGCAGGCGCCCGTCGCCGTCTCATCGTCGCCGGTCCAAGGAACGGAGCCCGATTCAGGCCGCCATCGGCACTGAAATCAAGAGAATAGCCGCTCAAAAAATAGAAAAGGAGAATGAACATGAGAAAGCTGATCAGCGCCGCGGTCATCGTAGCCGCCGTCGCCGCAAGCGCCTGGGCCGCGGGCGCGCATTCGCATCTGGATCCGAAGGGAAAGTCCGAGACGATCTCGGGAGAGATTCTCGACATGGGCTGCTACATGGCCCACGAGGGCAAGGGCAAGAAGCACGCGAAGTGCGCCGCCGCCTGCGTGGCGGGCGGGGCCCCCATCGGCCTGCTGACGAAGGAAGGCAAGGTCTACCTCGTCGTGGGCGACCATGAGAACGAGAAGCCCTACCTCGAGGCCAAGGCGCTCGCGGGCGCCAACGCGAAGATCTCCGGCATGGTCTACACGCGCGGCGGCTTGACGGCCGTCATCGTGAAGTCGGCGGAGAAGCAGTAGGTGGAGTTCAAGCTCTACCATCTGCATCCGGCGGCCGTCCACTTCCCGATCGCGTTCCTGATCGCGGGAGCGGCGGCCGCCGGGCTGCGGCTGCGCAAGGCCGCGCCGGAGTGGCTGGCGAAGGCCGAATCATGGCTTCTTTGGCTGGGGACGCTGTCCGCCTGGGCGACGCTCGGCCTGGGGCTTCTCGCGGAGAAGACGGCGCCTCACAGGGCGCTGGCCTGGGAGGTCCAGGCCGAGCATGAGGAGTTCGCGTGGTGGACCTGCGCCGTCTTCAGCGCGCTGTCGTGCCTGAGGCTGTTCGCGGTGAAGAACGGGCGCGACGAGGGGAAAGTCCGCGTCGCCCAGGCCTTGCTGTGGGTTCTCGGGCTCGGCCTGCTCATCTCGACGGCCTTGCACGGCGCGGAGCTCGTCTACGGGTTCGCCGTCGGTGTCGGGACGCCGTGAGGCCGGCCGTTTCAAGGAGGGGAAGATGAGGGAAGGGATTTTACTGATGGGTGCGTTGGCGTTCGCCGTCGCAGGACCGGCCGCGTCCGCGGCCGCGCCGAGCGCCGCGCTGGGTGATCCGCGGGTTATGGACGAGGCGAAGACTCAGGGGATTCGTTTCCCGGGATGCGAACTGTTGAGCGCGCGCGGCGTCATCAACGACCTGTCGAGCCGGACGCAGATTCTTCAAAGCGAGCTCAGCTACCTCGAGCGGGATTCCCGGACTATGTACGAAGAATGGCGGGGCATCGCGGGCGGCGGCGCCGCCTCCGCGGGCGGCGAGAGCGCTTCGGCCTGGCGTCTCATGACCCGCGTGAGCCGTCTAATTGAGAGATTGAAAAGCGCGTCCGGCGAGATTCAGAAGCAGGAGGCCTCATGGTGGAAGCTTCGAAAGGCCCTGCAGAATGAAGCCGGCGCCGAAGGAGACGTGCAGAACACGGCGGGGGGGTTCGATGTCCTCAAGAACGGACTGCGCGGGATCGTCGGCCGGGTCGAAGCCATCGATATCGAGATCGAGAAGCTCCAGGAAGAATTCGACTTCGTGCAGCGGGATGTTTACGCCTATCTGGCGAAGGAGTTCCCGAAGGCCGGCGCGGCCCCTTCCGACCCTTGGCATCGGCAGTATGAATACCAGAGGACTCCTCGGGTTCTCCCGCGGTACGATTTCGAGGAAGTCTACGCGCGGTACATGCGCGAGGCCCATGAATCTTTGCATACCTCCTGGAACAAGCCGAAGGCACGGGACGGCCGCGTCCAGTCGTCGACGCGCAAGCGGCCCGAGGCGAAGCCTTGAGCACGCGCCCGCCATTGGCCGCGTTCTTCCCTCTCCGTTATGAGCGCCCAGTCTGGGCGACCGGCGCCGCCCTGACGGCGGGCTTCCTCGCGCTCGAGGCGGCGCTGCACTCCCGGCATTCCGGGGTGAGCGCGGCGCCGTTCTGGGACGGCGTCTACGCCTTGGGCTGCGTCGTCTACTTCGTTCCGCTGGGGTTGAGCGCGACGCGGCTGGAGGCCGGCGCTTTGCGGCGCCTGCTCATGGCGTTCGCGGCGCTGCTTTTGGCCGGGCTCGTCCTTCTTCTGCCCCCGTGGGAGCTGTTGGGCCTCGACGCCGCGCCGTGCCTGCAGGTCGCGGGCATGACTTTGATCGTGATCTTCTGCGCCCGCCGCGGTCAGAAGGCGGCCGTCGCCGCCGGGCTGGCGCTGCTGGCCGCGACCATCGTCGCGATGGCCGCGACGGAGCGCCACTCGTTCGCCGATTTTCTGGCGGGAGGCGCCTTGGGCTGGGCCGCCGCCGCTTTCGCCGATTGGCGCGACCTGGCTTTCCTCCATAGGGACGACCCCTGGAGCGCGCTGCGCCACGAGCTTGGGCAGCTGCGCAACCTGGTCGCCGATAATCGGCGCTCGTCGTGGGACGACTCCTACGCCTGCGGCCATTGGGACTTCCTCGACTCGACGGACCAGCGGCCGCGCCACTACGCGATCGCGGGTTTATTGGCCGACCGCCTTCCGCGCGAGGGCGGGCGCGTCCTGGACGCGGGCTGCGGCTTGGCCACGCTCTATCCGCTCCTGCGCGGGCACGCGTCCGAGTACGTCGGCCTCGATCTCTCCGAGGAGGCCCTCAAGAAGGCGGCGGCGGCCTACGGCGCGGAGCCCGGCGTCGGCTTCGCGCACGAGCCGTTCGAGAAGTTCGAGGGCGGCGGGTTCGACGCGCTCGTCCTCAACGAGGTGCTCTATTATTATCCGCTGTCGGAGATCGAGAAGGTCTTCGCCCACGCTCTGGCGCGGCTGGCGCCGGGCGGGACGCTGATCGTCTCCATGAACCGGAACCTCAAGGCGAAGCTGATCTGGCGCCGGCTGGAAGGGCTCGCGCCGGCCGAGCAGGGCATCCGCGTCCACAATCTTCGCACGGGCAGCTATTGGACGGTCAAGGCTTACCGCAAGGCGGCGGACCGGCGCGGGGTCGTTCTCCGAGAGGCGGCGCCTTGAGCCTGACGAGGGGAATCTGGAAGCTGATGTGGCCCCTCCGCGCCTGGTGGCACAAAGGCCTGGAGGTCGGACGCTATTTCCCCGACTTCGCTCTCGACGACGAGGCCGGACGCTCGTGCTCGTTGTCGCACAATCCCGCCGGCAAGAAAACCGTCGTCTGGCTCACGAATCTTTGCGAGGACTGCCGCTCGAAAGTGCCGCTGCTCGAGGAACTGCGGCTGAAGGCGGACGACCGCTTCCGCATACTCGCCGTCAGCCTGCTCGGCGACGACGAAACCCTGCCGCGCCAGGTATCCGCTCAATGCGGCTTCCCGATCCTGCTGGACCCGGAGGACATCGTGGGCCGCAAGCTCGGATTGACTCATCCGCCCCAGACGTGCCCGCTGCACAACCTTTTCATCCTGGACCGGGACCGCAGGATCGAGTTTCGCCATCACCTCTCCGCGCTCAAGCCCGAGGCGTTCAGGGCTTTATGGCAAGGCCGCGTTCCGCGCTAGGAAAACCGGAGAAGCAGGAGTTCACAGGAAAACCCCGGGCCGAACGCGGCCATGAGTCCATGCGAGCCTGATCGAGGCCTGGCTTTTACGAAGGCGTCCTCCAGGATGAAAAGCAGCGACGAGGAAGAGAGGTTCCCGTTCGCGGCCAGGAATTCACGCGACAGCCAAGTCTTACGCGCATCGATCCCGAGAGACCGCTCGCATGCGTCCAGGATTTTAGCGCTCCCGGGGTGGAGCAGGAAGTGCTCGATGTCTCCCGTCTTCAGGCCATGGCGCGCGAGGAAGGGCTCCACCGCCGCGGCGAAGCCGTCCTCGACGAGCGTCACCGCCCTCGGAGAGAGGACCAGGCGCATGCCTTGATCGGTGAAGTCCCAGCCCATGACGTCGAGCGAGTCCGGAAGGAGCTCGCTGGCCGAGTCGACGATCTCAGCGCGGCTTCGGCTCCGGTGGCGGTCTCCGGCCAGGACCACCGCGGACGCGCCGTCGCCGAACAGCGCGGCGGCCACGATCTGCGTCGTCTCCTGCTCCTGCGGCATGAAGGTCAGGCTGCACAGCTCGACGGAGAGCACGAGGACGGCTTCCTCGGGCCTTCCCAGCAGGAAGTCGGCCGCGCGCGCGAGCGCGACGGCGCCCCCGGCGCAGCCGGAGCCGAAGAGGGGGGTCCGCTTGACCCCGCGCGGAAAGGGGAGGGCTTGGGCCAGGTGGGCCTCGAGGCTCGGCGTGAGCAGCCCGGTCGTCGTCACCGAGATGATGTGGCCGATGTCGGGGAAATCAAGCCCCGACTTTTCGAGCGCGGAGCGCAGGGCCCTCTCGGAGAGCTCGCGCGCGTGCGTGAAGTAGGCGGCGTTTTTTTCCTCGAACGGGCGCGGAGAAAGGTAGCGTTCGATCGGCTCGACGAGGGCGCGGGAGCGCACTCCCGCGTGGTCGAAGATGGCTTCACGCCCCGGAGACTCGAGCAGCGGTCCGAACGCCGTCCGGCAGGCTTGGCGTACCGCCTCCTGATCGTAGCGGTGCGCCGGCACGGCCGTCGCCGCCGACAGGATATTGGGCATGTCCACAGCGTAGCTTTTTCGAGCGTCGATCCCGCGGGTCTTGGCGTCCGGCGCCCCCGATTGACTACAATCGACAGAGCGTTGGGCTTGCCGGCGCACGGGAATGAATTGCCTATGGCCATAGATCCGATCTGCGAGATGACGGTCGACGAGACAAAGGCGCTCTCGGGCGAACGCGACGGCAAGACGTATTACTTCTGCTGCGAGGGCTGCAGAAGGAAGTTCCTGAATCCGGAAGAGGTCCAGGCTCCGGTTCCCGTTTCCGACGCGGCCTACTTCTGCCCGATGTGCCCCGGCGAGGAGTCCGACGAACCGGGCGTCTGCTCTCAATGCGGCATGGCGCTCGAACGCAACCCCTCGCGGGCGTCGACGACGACCGTTTACACGTGCCCGATGCACCCCGAGGTCCGTCAGGACCAGCCCGGCGCTTGCCCGATCTGCGGTATGGCCTTGGAGCCCGTGACGGTGGCGGCGGAGGAAAACGACTCCGAGCTGCGCGACATGACGCGGCGATTCTGGATCGGCGCCGCGCTGACCGCTCCGGTGTTCCTCCTGGCGATGGCGCACATGCTCCCGGTCGCGCCCGTTAAGGCGTGGGCCGACGGCCCCGCCTCGCGCTGGACGCAGTTCGCGCTGACCGCGCCCGTGGTGCTCTGGGCGGGCTGGCCGTTCTTCGTGCGCGGCTGGCGCTCCCTTCTGACGCGCCATCTGAACATGTTCACCTTGATCGCCATCGGCGTGGGCGCGGCCTTCATTTACAGCGCCATAGCGATGCTCGCCCCCGGGCTGTTCCCGCATACGATGAGCCACGGCGGCAAGGTCGCGGTGTACTTCGAGGCGGCCGCCGTGATCGTCGTGCTGGTACTCCTCGGCCAGATGCTCGAGCTGCGCGCCCGCGCCCGCACCGGCGGCGCGATCCGCGCCCTGCTCGACCTCGCACCCCCGACGGCGCGGCTCGTCGAAGACGGCGGCGACCGGGAGATCCCGCTCGCGCACGTGAAGGCCGGCGACCTGCTGCGCGTGGTGCCGGGCGGCAAGGTCCCCGTCGACGGGGAGGTCGTCGAGGGGCACTCGAGCGTGGAGGAGTCCATGCTCACCGGCGAGCCGCTGCCGGTGGAGAAATCCGCGGGCGACAAGGTCGCGGGCGGCTCCGTCAACGGGTCCGGCGGCTTCGTCATGCGCGCCGAGCGCGTGGGCCGCGACACCTTGCTGGGGCAGATCGTGGACATGGTGGCCCAGGCCCAGCGCAGCCGCGCGTCGATCCAGGGCGTGGCCGACAAGGTCGCCGGACTTTTCGTGCCGGCGGTGCTGGCGGTCTCGGCGCTCACCTTCGCCGCGTGGCTGTGGCTGGGACCGGAGCCGCGGCTCGCGCACGCCGTCGTCAACGCCGTCGCGGTGCTCATCATCGCCTGCCCCTGCGCCCTCGGCCTGGCCACGCCGATGTCGATCATGGTCGGCGTCGGGCGCGGGGCGTCGGAGGGCGTGCTGATCAAGAACGCCGAGGCGCTCGAGCTGCTCGAGACGGTCGACACCCTCGTCGTCGACAAGACGGGCACGCTCACCGAGGGCAAGCCCGCGCTCATGGACGTGAGGGCCTTCGGGGGCTTCGCTGAGGCGGAGCTTCTGCGCCTGGCGGCTTCGCTCGAGCAAGGCAGCGAGCATCCTCTCGCCGGCGCGATCGTCAAGGGCGCCAAGGCGCGCGGCTCGTCGTTCGAGCCCGTCAAGGAGTTCCGTTCCGTGACGGCGGGGGGCGTGGCGGGGACCGTCGCCGGCCGCGCGGTCCTGGTCGGCAAGGCGGACTTCCTGAAGGCGGAGAAGATCGCGGGATTGGAGGCGCTCGAGGCCGAGGCCGCCAAGCTGCAGGAGGAGGGCAAGACCGCGCTGTTCGTCGCCGTCGACGGCGCGCCCGCGGGGCTGCTCGCCGTCGCCGACCCGGTCAAGGCGACCACGGCGGAGGCGCTCAAAGAGCTTCACGCCCTGGGGCTCAAGCTCGTCATGCTCACGGGCGACAACCGCCGCACCGCCGCGGTGGTGGCCAAGACGCTCGGGCTCGACGCCGTGGAGGCGGAGATCGAGCCGGCGGGCAAGGCGGCTTACGTCAAGAAGCTTCGCGCCGAAGGGCGCCGCGTCGCGATGGCCGGCGACGGCGTCAACGACGCCCCGGCGCTCAGCGAGGCGGAGGTGGGCATCGCCATGGGCGCGGGCACCGACGTCGCGATGCAAAGCGCGGGCATCACCCTCGTGCGGGGGGACCTGCGCGACATCGCCAAGGCCATCCGCCTCAGCCGCGCCGTCATGCGCAACATACGCCAGAACCTGGTCTTCGCCTTCGGCTACAACGCGCTCGGCATCCCGGTGGCGGCGGGCGTGCTGTACCCTTTCTTCGGCCTGCTGCTGAGCCCCATCATCGCCGGCGCGGCCATGAGCCTGAGCTCGGTCTCGGTGATCAGCAACGCCCTGCGCCTGCGCTCCGCGAAGACCTGAAGGGGGCGCTGAGGCGTTCGATTATCTTGAGATAATCCTGGCCCCCCTTGACGGGGCCGAAAGCCGGGCTTACACTCCTCCCGTGAGACCCCTCCCGGCGCTTTTCGCGTGCCTGTTGGCCGTCCCGGCTCCCGCGCAGGTCGTCGGCGAGGCCGCCTCCGCGGCCAAGGGCTCCTCGGCCGCCGGCGCCGCGGTCAGCGCGGTGCCCGGGGGCCTTGCCGTTCCCGCGCTGAGCCCGTCGCTGGCGCCCGGGCTTCAGGGCACTTCGCTGGCCGCGCCCGCCGCCGCGCCGGCCCCGGGAGCCCCCGTCCCCGTGCTGGCCCCGTCTTTGATCTCCCCGGTGGACCCGAAGCTGCTCCCCGCCGCGGGGGCCGGCTACACGTCCGCGGAGTGGAGCAGGCTCGTCTCGGGCGCCAAGGACGAGGGCACGAAGGCCGTGCTCAACTCCGCGCTCGGCGACAATCCCGCCGATCCGCGCCTCTCAGTCACGCTCGCCAACGGCGAGCGAGTCGACGGCGCGTTCCGGGGCCTGGCCGGCGGGAAGATGATCTTCCAGACGGGAGACAAGCTCGTCGGCCTCGACATGGCCGCGGGCGGCATCGCCGAGGTCCGCCGCACGGTGGACGTCCTGTTCGACGGAGCCAGCCTGCGTCCGGACGAGGTCGTCGTGCACAGCCGCGCGCCCGTGGCCGATCCGTTCCGGGACCTCGCCCGCCATCACGGCCGCTTCGTCGACATCGACACGCGCGACCTCGACGATCTGAAGTGGTCGGCGCAGACCGTCTCCGGGCGGATCGTGAAGGCCGACGGCAATGAGATCCTCCTGGAGGGACCCAAAGGAGAGGTCCACCTCTCCCGGGAGTATCACCGGGTGGATAAGGTCGCGCTGCGCACCGAGCATTACGCGTCGCGGGGCAAGATCTCCTCGATCTCGGATGTCCGGGACAAGCTTCCCGACGGCGCTCCGGTCGAGGTCGTGCTTCATGGCGGCAAGACGGTGACGGGCCGCTTCTTCGGCCTGCGCAAGGACGCCGAGGGGGACTTCATCCTCCTCGAGGTGCCCGCCGCGGGCGGCACGCGCTTCCGGGCCTACCGCGACTTCTACGACCTGCGCACCGCGGGCTTCGGCAAGGGCGACCTTCTGCCGGGCTCCGAGGTCATCTACACCGCTCCCGATAAATAGAGGACGGGCGCCGGTTGCCCGCGGGAATTCGGGGTAAAGCCCCGCGGACCGGCGCCCGTCGAATTCGGCCGTCTTACTGCAGCTTGCCGGCGTCGATCATGCCCGCGCCCTGCACGGCGGCGCTCAGGCCGGGAAGCGGCGTCGCGGCGCGCTTGAGCATCGCGCGCACCGCCGCCGGAGACGACGCCCCGCGGGCGACCGCCAGGGCCGCGAGGCCCGCGACGTGCGGGGTCGCCATCGAGGTGCCGGAGAGCTCCTCCCAGCCGCCTTCCATGCGGACCGACTTCACGTTGACTCCGGGGGCGATGAAATCGACCTCGGGCCCGCGGCTCGAGAACTCGGCGACGCCGTCCTTGATGTCGGAGGCGCCGACGGCGAGGACCTCGGGGTAGCTCGCCGGGTAGCCGACGGCGGCGCCTCCGTTGCCGGAGGCGGCGACGATGGTCAGGCCCGCCTTGCTCGCGGCCGAGACGGCGCGGCGCAGCGCCTCGCTGCCCTCGTCGGCGCCGAGGCTCATGTTGGCGACCTTGATGCCGCGCTTGACGGCCCACTCGATGCCGGCGATGACGCTCGAGTAGCCGCCGTTGCCGTCCGCGTCGAGGACCTTGACCGCGTAAAGGCGGGCCATCGGGGCCACGCCGACGACGCCCTTGCCGTCGCGCTTGCCCGCCACGGTGCCGGCGACGTGCGAGCCGTGGCCCTGGTCGTCGTCCCACGCGTCGGGCTTCTTCGGATCGAGCGCGTTGAAGCCGCCCAGGACGAGGCCCGCCAGGTCGGGGTGCGACCGCGAGATGCCGGTGTCGATGATCGCGACGGCCGCGCTCTGGCCCTGGCCGCGGGGGGAGGTCCAGGACGCCTCGGCGTTGACGCGGCGGATGCCCCAGGGCTGCTCGGGGTCGGCGACGGCGACGGGCTTGAGGCTGTTGATCCCCTTGAGTATGCCGCGGGCGATGTCTCCGAACTCGAAGTGGGCGGCGGCGGCGGGCGGGGCGACGGTCACGCCCTTGAGCCAGTTGACGGTCTTATCGGTCTCGACCAAATCCACCTGCGTGGTGGCGAGGAGCTTGGCCTGGGCGCCGTCCGCCTTGAAGGCGGGGAGCTCGATGACGATCGCGTTGATGGACGGGAGCTCGCGCACGACCGAGCAGCCCACGCTTTGCGCGAGCGCGCGGCAATCGGCCGTGCTCACCTCCGGCTTGCAGGCCACGATCTTTTGAATCGTATCGCCGGCGTCGAGCGGGCAGAACTGCGCCCGGGCGTTGGAGGCGATCAGAGAGAGCATCACGGCGGCGGCGAGGGGGAGGGGGCTCATGGGCCTATTATGAGCCGGGACCTTAGGCCCGCGCTTGGGCCATGAGGCCCAGGTCCTGGTGGGCCCAAAGGCCTATCTATCACTTTTGTCATCGCGCACGTAGAACCTTAGGCCTAGACCGAATGCCTGGGCGCGCTTCCCCGTACGGCCCAGGGCGGCGGCGGCGCGAGCGGCTACAATAGAAGCAGACGTTAGACCAGCAGTAGGGAGAGAACCTCGCATGGCCCGACGCCTCAAACGCCTCGTCTCGATCGCACTCTCCGCCGCGCTCGTCGTCCTCTCCGTGGGGATCGACGCGCAGCAGGCCTTCGCGCAAGCCGTCATCGGCCGCGCGACTCCCGTGTCCGCCGCCCCGCAGGTCGGCCTCGGCTCCCTGAACGCGCCGCCGCCGTCCTTGGCCGCGCCCGCGATGTCCCTGACGGCTCCCTCTCTGTCGGCGCCCTCCCTGCTGTCCGCGTCGCCGCGGCTCGGCGCTCCCGTCGCCGCCGCGCCCGCCGCGCTCAAGCCCGCGGCTCCCACCGCCGCGATCGCCGGGAAGATCCTTGCCGCCGCGCCCGCCCTGCAGGCGATGGCGAAGTCCGAGACCGGCGGCTCCGCCGCCGCGACCGCGGGCCGAGACCTCGAGAGCGTCCTGACCGGCGTCGCGACCTCGCGGCGCTCGGAGCTCTCAGACGCCGTCGCCGCCGCGCCGTCCGCTCTGGCTCCGGCTCTGCCGGCGCCCTCCGCGCCCGAGGCGCCCAAGCCGTCGGTCGTCCCCGCCGCGGCTCCGAAGGCCGACGCGCCCAAGACGGTCGAGTCCTCTTCCTCTTATAGCTTCCACCGCCTCGCCCTGAAGACCATCGCGGCCGTGACCGGCGCCGTGTTCTCCCTGCCGCAGGCCGGGACCGCCCTCTCCGCCAAGATCATCGCCTCCGCCGCCGACAAGCAGCTCGTGGTCTCCGACTTCGACGACACCCTCGCCGGCTACAACGCAGTCCTGTCCCAGGAGAAGATCGACGCCATCCGCGCCATCCGCAAGGCCGGCAAGCACTTCGCCGTCGTCAGCGACCGCGGCGACGAGAAGCGCGCGGGCTCCACCCAGCTCACGGTCTTCGAGTCGATGGCGAGCCTGCCGGCCGACGTGACCGAGGGCATGTACGTCGCCGCCAACAGCGGCGGCCGGCTTTACCAATATCAAAACGGAGCTCCCGTGAAGGTCTGGGAGGCCGAGGCGCTCGCGGCCGAGAAGCTCGAGGCCGTCAAGGAAGCCTCCGCCGCGACGATCGCGCGGCTCTCCGAGGCCGGCGTCGAGCAGCACCCCGGCGACTCGCTCAACCCCAAGGAGTCCTACAACACCTACGGCTACGCCCTGATGATCAAGGTCGGCGCCACCCCGGCGCAGATGAAGCAGGTCGCCGGCATCATGGGCGAGGAACTCGCCAAGCGCGGCATCGAGGTCGAGGTCTCCGGCCGCCTTCCGAAGGACCTCAAGAACCCCGGCTACGCCACGTTCTCGATCATCACGAAGTCCCCGGCCACCGCGAAGATCGCTTCGAAGCTCGGCCTCTCCGCCTCCCAGGCCCTCGTCATCGGCGACATGATGTACGTGCCGCGCGCCGCGAAGAAGGACTCCTGGCTGACGCGCCTGGGCCTCAAGCTCAGCGGCCTGCCGATCGGCGAGACCGGCAACGAGACCGATCGCAACATGGCCAAGGGCCTGCCCGGCGCGCTCGCGATCGGCGTCGGCCGCAAGATGGATCCGCGCATCCCCAACGGCTGGAACCTCGCGGGCCACGGCCCGGAGGTCGCGCAGAAGGTACTCGAGTCCGTCGCCTCCAAGCCCGCCGCTCCGGCGTCCAAGGGCGGCGACAAGGTCGGCACGGCGATCCAGCTCGGCATGATCGGCACGATCATCGGCCTCGGCGCCCTGGGCTGGTACGCCCTCGCCTCCGCGCTCGGCGACATCGTCCGCATGGGCGAGGAGGCCGTGCGCAACTGGCAGCTCTCGCCCTTCGGCGAAGACGCCGGCTTCTTCCTCGGCGCGACCGCGCTCGGCATGGCCGGGATGATGAGCGCCTGGCGCCCGTCGGTCCTCTCCGACCCGAACGAGTCTTACGCGACGGCGCTCAAGCAGGCCCGCGAGGCCGCGGCCAAGCGCGGCGTGCCGGCCGACCAGGTGGAGTTCGTCGAGGCGACCGCCTCGATGCCGATACGAGACGGCGCCCAGTGGCACTACAAGTTCTCCGTCCCCAACGCCCTCATCTACGTGGACTTCTCGACCTTCCTCGGCAACGGCCAGGACTTCAAGACGAGCGTCTTTACGGGCGCGGCCCCGACGCGGAAGTCCCATCCGATCTCGGCGGAGGGCTTCAAGTCCTTCGTCGCTCTCACCCCTGAAGCCGCGCTGCTCCTCCTCAAGAACGAGGTCCCCGGCTTCGGCTCGGGCGTGTCCGTCTCGCTCGCCGCGCGCCCCGCGTTGGACGGCAACGGCTCCCAGTTCTCCTACCGCTTCTACGACGATGCCGGCAGCGTGGGCACGGTCGGCGCCTCCGGCGCCTTCGTTCGCGTCGATAAGCTGTCCGACAAGGCCTCGCGGGCCGCGGCGAAGGCGGCCGGCCTGACCCATGCCGTCGCGCCCAACGAGCTTTACGCGCTGGCGTTGGAGAAGATCACGGCCAAGGCGGCTTCGGCCGGCGTTCCGGTCAACCGGATCACCTTCCTGTCCGGCGTGCACGAGACCCGTTTCTTCAACGGCGCCGCGGTCGGCGACGAGTGGCGGTTCCATTTCGGCTGGGGCGGGGAGAGCGGCGGCGTCGAGTACATGGTTCCCGCGCGCCGCACGACGGTCTCCGAGACGATGATGGACGCCTTCGAGCCGGAGCTCAAGGGCATGGTCTCGGCCGAGCGGCTCGCCGAAGGCATGGGTGCCGCGTACTTCGACCTGAGCGTGAAGCTGGGGCCGGACGCGGGGCTCAAGGGCGTCGACGGCGTCACTCGGGTCAGCCTCCTGCCGCGCGTCCAGCGGCCCAACGGCGACAGGGAAAGGGATCTATGGTACTCCTATCAGGACTCCCGCGACGAGCTCTTCAGGATGAACGCGCGCACCGGCGAGATCCGCCGCGGCCCGCCCGCCGCGCCGAAGGAATCGGCGCTCAAGCTCTTCCTGCTCTGGCTCGGCGCCGCCTCCCTCGTCGCGGCGATCTACGCAGCCATCTTCTGGGCGGCGACCAATGCCCCCGTCGCGGTGCCGACCGTCCCCGAGGGCTGGCAGGGCCCGATCCCGTCCATCGAGGAATTCTTCCGGGGCATGGGCGGGGTCCTCGGCCTGGGCCTGCTCGCCGGCACGCTGCGCGGCAAGAAGACCAAGCTCACCAACGATGATATCTCCGCGGCCGCGAGGTCAGTGGCCTCCTCCAAGGGCGGGATCTGGTCTCACACCGAGTACAACATGGCCTACTACAACACGCTCGAGAGCCTGAAGTCCCGCGGCGCCACGAAGGCCCAGCTCGAACTGTTCAAGAAGCTGTGCGACGAGGCCCCGGTCATCGGCGGCCGCTTCAACCCCTGGTCCGGCGACTGACCCCGCCGCTCTCGCGGCGCCCTTCAGCCACATGCTAGAATAGTCTCCGGCATGATCAAGATGGTCCTATCGTGGTCCGCGTTCGCTCTCTACGCCGCCGCCTCCGTCGCGGCCCTCCATTACCTTCTGACGAAGAACGAGCGCGCCAGCCGTCTCATGCTGACCTTCGTCGGCTGCGGCCTCGTCCTGCAGTTCCTCTCCTTCGGCATCCACCTCGCCGCGTTCTGGGCCTTCCCGGAGAACCGCTGGTTCCTGCCGATCAACAACTTCTTCGGCGCGCTTTCCTACATGTCCTTCGCCCTGGCCGGCGCGTTCTTCACGATCGAGGTCAGACGGCACCTGGGCATACTCGGGGCCTTCGTCCTGCCCATGGCCGCCCTCGGCCTCGGCCTCGCCGTGATCCTGGCCAATCCCGAGCTCGCGCCGCTCGAGCCCAAGCTGCGCAGCTACTGGCTCAATATTCATCCGATGATTCTGATGACCGCCTACGCCACGTTCACCAACGCCTTCGGCGTGGCCCTGGCGCTGCTGATCCAGGAGCGCCAGATCAAGTCGCGCACGCCGAGCGAGCTGTGCTACCGGCTGCCCTCTCTCGACGAGCTCGACGCCCTCAACAGCCGCATCATCGCCATCACGCTTCCCATCCTCGTCCTCGGCCTGGTGATGGGCGCCGTGTGGGCGTACCAGTCCTCGGGCCGAGCCTGGTCCGGGGACGCCAAAGAGATCATGTCGCTGGTCACGGTCGGATTCTACGCCGCGTTCATCTGGCTGCGCTACGTCTCCGGCCGGCGCGGACGCACCCCCGTCTACGTGTCCATGGCCGGCTTCGCGTGCATCCTGCTGACCTTCTTCGGCGCCGGGGTCTTCTCCGACAGCCACGACTACCTGGGGGGGAAGTGAAGCTCGTTTGCCTGAGCTGGAGCCATCGCGACCGCGTGTGCGCGGCGCGCGAGGCGCTCGCCTCCGTCCCCGTGGAGCGGGTGCTGCTCGAGCTCAAGACGCGCGGCTTCGCGGAGGCCGTCGCGGTGTCCACCTGCAACCGCTTCGAATTATATGTCGCCGGGCAAGCCGATCAGGACCTGGCGGCGGCGGGGCTGGTCGCCATCCTCGAGGAGCTGGCGGAAACGAGCCTCGGCCCGCAGGCCGAGATCCGGGAGGACGCCGCCGCGGTCGACCATCTCTTAGCGGTCGCCGCGGGCCTCGACTCCCTGGTCGTGGGCGAGACCGAGATCCTCGGCCAGGTGAAGACCGGCTACGAGAAGGCGATGGCCGCGGGCATGACCGGCAAGCGCCTCAATGTGCTGTTCCAGCGCGCGTTGTTCGTCGGGAAGAAGGTCCGCACCGAGACCGCGCTCGCCTCCGGCTCCTTGTCGGTCCCCTCCGTCGCCGTCCAGCTGGCCGAGACCATCTTCGGCCGTCTCGAGGGGAAGTGCGCGCTGATCCTGGGAGCGGGGGCGATGTCCGAGCTCGCCGCCAAGCACCTCGCCGCGCGCGGCGTCAGCAAGCTCGTCGTCGCCAACCGCACCTGGGACCGCGCCTATCAGTTGGCCGCCCGCTACCAGGGCGAGGCCGTCAAGTGGGAGACCTTCCCCGCCGAGCTCGAGCGCGCCGACGTCGTCATCTCCTCGACCGGCGCGCCGGCCGCGGTGCTCACGCGCGCCATCGTGTCGGAGGCCGTGCGCCGCCGCGGGGGACGCTCGCTGTTCCTGATCGACATCGCGATGCCGCGCGACATCGAGGAGTCGGTGCACGCGATCGATGGCGTGTATTTATACCGCCTCGAGGACCTCGAGGCGATCGTCGCCAAGAACATGGCCTCGCGTGCGGAGGCCGTCGCCGCGGCGCGCCGCATCGTCGACGCCAAGGCCGCCGAGTTCGCCGCCTGGGCGCGGTCCCTGTCGTCGGGCCCTGAGCTCAGCCTCAAGCACGCCGACCGAACGGATGGTCGGGTCTTAGACGCGGAATATCCCGGATGAGGTCCGCGGCGGTCCTGTCGCTCCTGCTCCTCGCCGCGCCCGCCCGCGCGAAGGCCCCGTACGGCATACTCCTTCTCGCGCACGGGGGGGACGCTTCGTGGAACAAGGAGGTCGAGGACCTCCGCGTCCGCGTGAACGCGAAGGTCCCGACCGAGACCGCGCTCGGGATGGCCGACCCGAAGTCGCTTCAGGCCGCGGTCGATCGCCTCGAGAAGCGCAAGGTCGCGCGCATCGTCGCCGTGCCCCTGTTCGTGCAAAGCCGCTCCGAGGTGCTCGATCAGACGGCCTACGCGCTCGGGCTCTCGGACACGCCGTCCGAGGCGCTGCGGGCCGGGCTCGAGCGCATGGCCAAGGCCCACGGCGCTCACGCCGCGCACGGCGCTCACGCCGCGCCGGCCCACGGCCATTCGATGGAGTTCTCCACGGAGCGGGTCAAGGCGCGCCGGCCCATCGCCCTGGCCCGAGCTCTCGACGATCACGAGCTCGTCGGCCGCATCCTCAACGCGCGCGCCAAGGCGCTGAGCCGGGACCCGGCGCGCGAGCGGGTGGTCCTCGTCGCGCACGGTCCCGTCGACGAGGCGGCCCTCGAGTCTTGGAGAGGCTCGATGCGCTCGCTGTGCGGGGCGCTGAAGAGCTTCCGCAGCTGCGGCTACGGCCTGCTGCGCGACGACGCCGCGCCGGCGATCCGCGCGGCCGCCGTCGCCGAGATACGCGCCATGGTCGCGGGCGCGAAGGGGGAGAAGTCCCGCGCCCTCGTGCTGCCGGTGCTGATCGCCCGCGGCGGCATCGAGCGCAAGATCGTCAAGGATCTCGCCGGGCTCGACTACGCCTGGAGCGGCGAGACTTTGATGCCCCACGACGGCTTCGACGCCTGGGTCCTCGAACGGGCGGCCGACGCGGAGCGCGCCGGACGAGGCGGTTTGACAGGAGCTCGCGCTAATTGATAGTTTGTGACGCTTCGCGTTAACTTTTTCTCAAAACTGGCATAGGTAAGAAACGACAAAAATGAGCGAACCCACTCCGAATCCGGCTCCCGACTCCGACCCGAAGCCCGCGCCCGCCGCGACGGCCCCCGCGCCTGCGGCGCCCGCCCCCGTCAAGCCCATCTCGCGCGGAGACTTCCTCTGGGCCGGCTGGGGCATGCTCGCCGCCTTCTTCGCCGCCTCCGCGGCCGCCGGCGCCCGCTTCATGTTCCCGAACGTGATCTACGAGCCGTCGCAGAAGTTCAACGCGGGACCCGCCGCGAGCTACGACGTCGGCGTCTCCACGAAGTGGCTCAACGAGCAGCGCGTCTGGATCGTGCGGACGCCTTCCGGCTTTTACGCGATGTGGGCGCGTTGCACGCACCTCGGCTGCACGCCCAACTGGTGGGACGACCAGAACCGCTTCAAGTGTCCGTGCCACGGCTCCAACTTCACGCTCGGCGGCGACGTGATCGCCGGCCCCGCGCCGATGCCGCTGTGGCGCACCAAGGTCGAGCTGGCTGCGACGGGTGATCTGATCGTCGACAAGGCCATCCTCGAGAACAAGCCCGGCAAGCGCGAGCACGCACCCTATTTCGCGAACTACGCGTCCGCCTGAGGACTATAAAATAATGCCCACGTTAGACCTCGAGAAGATCAAGAAAGAGATCATCGACTCCCAGCTCTGGCGGTCCGTCTTCCGCGGCGGCGTCTGGAAGGACACCCCGCGCGACCGCGCCGGCCACATCATCGGCAACGTCTGGCTCCACCTTCACCCCGTCAAGGTCCGCCCTCGCGCCCTCGAGTGGCTCTACACCTGGGGCATGGGCGGCATCTCCTTCGCGCTGTACCTGATCCTGACGCTCACCGGCGTGGCGCTGATGTTTTACTACAGACCCACTATTGGACTGGCCTATCGCGACATCAAGGACCTCGAGTTCGCGGTCACGCTCGGCATGTTCCTGCGCAACGCCCATCGCTGGGCCGCCCAGGCGATGGTCGTGGCCGTCATCGCGCACATGGTGCGCGTGTTCCTGACCGGCGCGTACAAGAAGCCCCGCGAGTTCAACTGGGGCATCGGCGTCCTTCTGCTCACCTTGACATTGTTCCTCTCGTTCACCGGCTACCTGCTGCCCTGGGACCAGCTGGCTATCTGGGCCGTCACCGTCGGCACGAACATGGCCGGCGCCACCCCCGTCCTCGGCAACGAGGGCCCCCTGGGCTCGCTGATGGGCATGCGCATCAACAACGACGTCCGCTTCACCTTGCTCGGCGGCACCATGGTCGGCGAGAACACGCTCCTGCGCTTCTATGTCATGCACTGCGTGGCGGTGCCGCTCGTCGTCGGCATCCTTCTTATTCTGCACTTTTGGAGGATCCGCAAGGACAGCTTCTCGGCCGCGCCCTACGTCGCCAACGAGGAGAAGGTGGACGTGTGGCCGCACCTCGTCAAGCGCGAGTACATCGCCGCCGCGGCGACCGTGATCTTCATCATGATCTGGTCGATCCTGCAGGACGCCCCGCTCGAGGCGATCGCCAACCCCAATGTCACCACGAACCCCTCCAAGGCCCCCTGGTATTTCGTCGGCCTGCAGGAACTGCTCGTGTACTTCGACCCGTGGATCGCCGGCGTCGTCATGCCCGGGCTGATCGTCGTCGGCTTGATCGCCATTCCTTACATCGACACGAACCCGAAAGGCGTCGGCTATTACGCCTGGAAGGAGCGCCCGTTCGCGAACACCATGTTCATGCTCGGCGTCGTGATGTGGTTCGCGCTGATCTACATCGGCTACGCCCTGCGCGGGCCGAACTACGCGTGGTACTGGCCGTGGGAGTCCTGGTTCCTCAATAAGCCCGCGCCGCCTCCCACCTGGAGCGTGTTCGGCCCGAAGGGAGTGGGAGCCTACAGCATGCTCATCGGCATCCCGCTGCTCGGCGCGGTCGGCGCCGCGTGGATGCTTCTGCCGAAGCTGATCCAGAAGGAGCTCGACGGCAAGAAGCTGATGGGCGGCTTCCTGGGCCTCTTGGCGCTGTTCGCCGCGGTCGGGATGGCCATGGGCCGCATGAACGCGACCCAGGCGGGCTTCCTGCTGTTCCTGGTCGGCGCCTCCTTCTATTACGGCTTCGTCCTGCCGCAGCGGCACATCCGGACGTTGGACTGGCCGAGGTATCTCGTCACGATGGTCCTGGTGACCAGCACGATGAGCATTCTTCTTAAGATGTGCGCGAGCCTCGCCTTCGACATCAAATACGTGCTGACCATCCCCGCGCTCAGCATGAACTTCTGACATGAGCTACCGAAAAGCCTTTATCGCCTCCAACGCGCTGATGCTGGCGGCCTTCGTCTGGGCCTTCGCCAAGGACTTCAACGCGGAGTGGAAGCCGTACCAGAAGCAGTACTACCAAATGGCCGCCGACGAGATGGAGAAGCAGGCGGCGGCCGAGAAGGACGAGAAGAAGGCCGCGGAGCTTAAGGCCGAGGCGCGCAAGATGCGCCGCACGCCGCTCGAGATCAAGCAGATCATCGCGAACGATCTGGGGCGCTTCGACCGCTGCGTGACCTGTCACGTGGGCATGGACGAGTACACGAACACCACGCTCAAGAACAGCTTCACCGAGCATCCGTACAAGGCCCACCCGAAGGTGGACACGGCGCTGATCAAGGCTCACCCGTTCTCCAAGTTCGGCTGCACCTCGTGCCACTCCGGCCAGGGGCTCGCGACACAGGTGGACGCCGCCCACGGCTGGGTCAAGCACTGGGAAAAGCCCATGCTCAAGGGCGCCACCATCCAGGGCTCCTGCGTGAAGTGCCACGACAACTTCGAGACCCTCAAGGGCGCGGAGATCGCGGCCGAAGGCAAGAAGCTGTTCAATAAGCACGGCTGCCAGGGCTGCCACGCGATCAACGGCGTGGGCGGCGTCGTTTCCGTCGAACTCGGCGACATCGCCGACAAGCCCTTCGAGCGCATCGCGGGCTACAACTTCAAGAAGATCCGCATCGACGGCAAGGAATTGCCCAACGAGCACCATAACAACCACTGGAACCTCCAGAACTGGATCCGCGCCCACCTCGTCAACGATCCGGCCGCCGTCACGCCCAACGACCCGTTCGCGCACTACAACGCCGAGCCGATCCCGCCGTCGGGCATGCCCGACTTCCGCGAGGAGCTCAGCGCCGAGGGCGCCGAGGCGATCACCACCTACCTCTCGGGCCTGACCAAGGAAGAGATCATCCCGTACCGCTACCATGTGACGGCGGCGAAAGCGCGCGAGCCGCAGCTGACGGGCGCGGCGAACGGCAAGCGGGTCTATGAGAAGTACGGCTGCCAAGGCTGCCACGGCCTCGACGCCAAGCAGGGCCGGCGCCGCTTCAACGCGGCGGGCGAGGGCCAGAAGGAGTACGATGAGAAGCTCTAAGAAGATGAGCAGTTGGCCCAGATGAACCTCGGCGCCGAGCCGACCTTGCCCAAGCTCGTGGGGACCTACACGAAGGACGAGCTCATCCACAAGATCGAGGCGGGCGTGCCGGCCGGCGAAGTCCAGAAGTGGAGCCCGAAAGGCCCCATGCCGATGGTCTATATGCCCGGTTGGAAAGGTAAGATCTCCAAGAAGGAGCTCGAGGACCTCGCGACCTGGCTGATCAGCATCGCCGATAAGGACGACAGCGGGTTTTAACGACGCCGTACCACTTAGGGGGAATAAATATGAACCGCAAATTGACGTTGCTTGCCGCCGTCGCCCTGCTGGGCGCGGCCTTCGCGTCGCCCGTTCGCGCGGCCGAGATGACGGAGAAGGAAAAGGCTCTCACCAATCCGTATCCGAACGATTTCGGGCCGGAGACGATCCCCGACGCGCTGCTCAAGACCTACCCCGCCAACGTCCAGGCCGGGTACAAGAAGATGATCAGCACGAAGGGCGGCTGCGCCCAGTGCCATTCCGCAGCGCGGCCGCTCAACAGCCGCTTCGTCGAGCCCGAAGGCGGCATCGACGATAAGAAGCAGGAGGCCGCGCTCGCCGCCCTCAAAAAGGCCCAGCCCGAGCTGTTCACCGACGCCTCCGTGTGGCAGATCGAGACGAAGATCTGGAGCCGCTACGTCAAGCGCATGATGAACAAGCCCGGCTGCGGCATCCAGAAGGCCGACGGCAAGTCCATCTATGAGTTCCTCGCCTACGACTCGATCAAGCGCAAGACCGGAGAGAACGCCAAGGCTTGGGCGGCGCACCGCAAGGGCCTCATCGACCAGCTCAAGACGAAGAATCCGAAGCGATACGAAGAGCTGAAGGAAGCGAAGGACCTTTAATCGATTGAACGAGGCGTCGCGGGCGCTGCTCGTCTACGGCTATCAGCCGAGCGGGCACTCCGCGGCGGCCTTCGCCATCGAAGAGGCCGGCCGAAAGGCCGGCTTCGCCTTTTCTTCAATAAACATAGCGGCGGACCATCATCCGGCGGCCGGATCGGCCATCGCTCAAGGCTATCATGGCTTGCTTCGCGCGGCGCCGGGGCTGTACGGGGCGCTGTACCGCGGCCCCTGGGCCCGTTCGGTCCTGAAGGCCGTGCGCGGCGCGTACCTGAGCCTCGGGGGCGCCCGGCGGCTGAGGAAGGGGGTGCGCCGGTCCGGCGCGGCGGTCGTCGTCTGCCCTCAGGCCGCGGTGGCGGCCGTGCTCGCCGAGGCCCGGCGGCGGGGAGACCTCGAGATTCCGGTCGTCTCCGTGCTCACCGACTACGGCGCGCATCCGTTCTGGGCCGACCCGCCGGCCGACCTCATCTTGGCGCCGGATGAAGTCGCCGTCGCCGCCTTGGCTGCGCACGGCGTCCCTCGAAGCCGCCTGCGCGCGACCGGCATACCCGTGAGCCCCGCCTTCGCGGAGCGCCTTCCCCGGGAGCAGGCGCGGCGCTTCTTGGCCCTGCCTCCGTCGGCCCCGGCGGCCCTGCTGTCGGGCGGCGGCAAGGGGCTTGGCGGCCTCGACCGCCTGGCGCTCGCTCTCCTGAGCGCGAGCCCGCGCGCGCACCTGCTCGTCCTGTGCGGCGCCAACGACCGCGTTCGCGCGGCCCTCTGCGCTCACCGCGAGTCCGGCGCCCGCCTGCGCGTCTTCGGCCCCCAGCCTTCGGAACTCGTCGCCGCCATGATGGCGGCCGCAGACCTGCACGTTGGCAAGCCCGGCGGGCTCAGCGCGGCCGAAAGCCTCGCCTCCGGCCTGCCCATGGTCCTGACGGAGCCGCTGCCGGGGCAGGAGGAGGCCAACGCCCGCTTCCTCCTCGGAGCCGGCGCCGCGATCGACGGCGGCTCCCCGGAGCGCGCCGCGCGGGCCGCGGCCGCCCTTCTCTTGGACCGCGCGGCGCTCGCCGAGCTGAGCGAGCGCGCGCGGGCGGCGGGACGCCCCGGCGCGGCCGACGACGCCGTCTCCGAGATCGCCGCCCTGCTTGCGAGTCAGCGGGGGGGATCGGCGGCCGCCGGGGTCTCGCCGGGATAGACGACTTTCGCCACGGGGCGCCCGGCGAGAAGCTCCCGGGCCGCGCGCGCGGCCTCCCGTCCGCAGTCGCGGAAGGAAACGGCCAGGTCGCCGAGGCTCTCTTCCGAAACGAGCCCCGCGGCGGGCGCGAAGAACGGAATTCCCCGGGCGCGCGAGAACTCCCTCGCCGCGGCGAAGGTTCCGGGCGTGACCGAGTCCGGATCGGGCGCGAGCCATAGCGCGTCCGCCTTCATCCCGGCGCGGCGCAACAGCCCAGGCATGCTGCGCGGCGAAGAAAGCACGGCGGCCTCGATGCGGACCCCGGCCGCTCGTCCGGCGGCGACCGTCCGCCGGGAGAACTCCGACTCGGCCGGAGCCGCGCGCACGGCGAGGAGGCGGCGCACGCCTCGCGCGGCGAGGAGGCTCACGAGACGTTCGGGCGAAGGGGTCATCGCGATGAAGACCGTCGCGCCGCGGTCGGACGGGGCGAGTGCCACGACCAGCGGGGCGCCGTGCCGTCGCGCCGACGCAGCGGCGCTCCCGCCGAGCGCGATGATCACGCCGGGCGGGCCCTGAGGAAAAAGCCCGTCGGCGGCCGCGACGTCGAGCGGGCGCCCCCATTCCTCCCGCGCGCCTTCGAGCGCCTCTCGGTAGGCCGGGGCGAGAGGCTCGCTCACGACGACGAGCGCCTCGCCGCCCCGGGCGGAGCCGGCTCCCAGGGCCAGCAGGCCGGCGAGGGCGCTAGACTTCGTCCCCGCTCCTCGCCGCGAGCGGCGCCCTGCGAAGCAGCTCGCGCAGGCGGACGTCCTTGCGGAAAGGGCGGCCCGCGGCGAGGGCGAACTTTCGTTCGCCCAATAATTGAGCGACTTGGGCGTTGAGGGCGCTCAGCGTCCCGACGTCGCGGAGGCCGTCGCCCACGGTGCGTTCGAAGTAATACCAACGCGGAAGCGTCCCGAGGAAAAACCGCTCGAAAGCCCCGGGGCGCGGCCCGGGCGCCGCCGGCTTCGCCGCCCGAGGAGTGCCCTCGATCTCGAGACGCCGGATCGCGGCGCGCGCGGCGCGATCGTGCGGGTCCCGGCGCGCGACTTCCCGAAACAAGGCCAGCGCGGCCTCCGCGTCGCCTTCGGCGTAGCGGCTCACGCCCTCCTGAAACTTGCGGGCGTTTTCGTCCGGCTCGTCCGCCGCGCGGACGATGGTGGAGGCGCAGACGAGCGCGAAGACGAGGGCCGATATTCTCGCCGGCATAAGATAGAAGATGGAAGTCAAAGCAACATCAAGGCGGGCTCTCGAGAATGTACCCCCGGCCTTTGCGGCACATCAGGCGCGAGCCCCATTTTTCCCCGAGCTTTCGGCGCAGGGACGACAGCGTGACGATGAGGAGGTTCTCCCAGCGCTCGGACTCGTAGCCCCATAAAGTGGCCCAAAGGTAATCGTGCGTGAGGAGGCGGTTCGGCCGATGCAGGAAAATGCCGAGCAGGCCCAGCTCCTTGGGCGTCAGGCGCACGCGCCGGCCGTCGATGAGAAGCAGGTCCGCGCCGGGGTCGAACTCGAGTCCCGGGAAACGGTCGGCGGGCGGGGCGGCGGTCTCGAGCTCGCGGCGCCGGCCCAGGCTCCTCAGCCTGGCGAGAAGCACGTTCTCGTCGAACGGCTTGGCCAGGTGATCGTCGGCGCCCGAGTCGAGCGCCTCGATCTCCTCGTCGGGCGAGCACTTGCCCGTGACCATGAGCACGCCGATCGTGAGGGTCTTCGGATGGGCGCGCACGGCGCGCAGGACCGTCTGCCCGGAGATTCCCGGCAGATTCCAGTCGAGCAGGATGAGGTCCACCGGCTCGCGCCGCAGGATGTCGAGCGCCCGTTCCCCGTTCTCCACGATGACGGAGGCGAAGCCCTCGTCCCAGAGGCGGTCGAACAGGCGGGCGTACAGCGCGCGCATCGCGGGATCATCCTCGACGACCAAGGTCCGCTTCCGCTTCGATGGGTCCATGCCTGAGTGTAGACGCAATCAGCCTTGACCGCAAGGGGGGAATCGGTGTATACTCAGTAAACGAAGTAAACGAAGCATAGAGAGCCCATGCCCGAAAAAACCTACACGACCCACGACATCGCCGAATTCTGCGACGTGTACCCCTCGAGCGTCCTGCATTGGATCAAGGCCGGCAAGCTGATCACCCAGCGGACCGAGGGCGGCCACTACCGCGTGACGCGGGAGAACGTCATCGACTTTCTCCAGCGCCTGAGCATCCGCCTGCCCAACGAGCTCGTCGCGCGCAAGCGCGTGCTCATCGTCGAGGACGACGCCGAGCAGGCCAAGCTTCTCTCGCGGGCCTTCTCCCGCCGCGGCGCCTACGACGTGGAGACCTGCGGCGACGGCCTCACCGCCCTGATCCGCATCGGGCAGGCGCCTCCGGACCTCGTCATCCTCGACATCGTCATCCCCAAGCTCGACGGCCTGCAGGTGTGCCGGGTCCTCAAGAGCCAGCCGCATACGAAGGGCCTCAAAATCATCGCCGTCAGCGGCCAAAAGCTTCCGTTCTCGGCCAAGAAGCTCGCGGAGCTCAAGGTCGACGGGTTCTTCCGTAAACCCCTGATCTATAAGGACCTGATGGCCCGGGCCGCCCAATTGCTGACGGGCGAGCCCGCGTCGGGCGAAGCCGTACGGGCGGCGCGCTGACCCGCGGGCTCAAGCCCATGCCCAGCGAAGTCATCACCGTCTCGAGGCTCATTCTCGACCAGTTGAAGCGCGAAGGCGTGCGGACCGTCTACGGCATTCCCGGGGGGCCGGCGACCCCGCTGTTCGACGCCTTTCACGATGAGCCTGCCCTGCGCCTGGTCGCCCCGCGGCACGAGGCCGGCGCCGCCTTCATGGCCCTGGGCGACGCCCGCGTGCGCGGCGGCCTCGGCGTCTGCCTGCTGACCACGGGGCCCGGCGCCGCCAACGCGATCACGGCGGTCGCCGCGGCGCGGGCCGACGGGCTGCCGGTCCTGGTGCTCACGGCCCAGACGGCCACTTCGTCCTTCGGGAAGGGCTCGCTGCAGGATTCCACCGAGAGCGGCGTCGACACCGTCGCGCTGTTTCGCCCCGTGACCAAGATGAGCGCGATGCTCGCCAATCCGGCCGCCGCCGGAAGCGTCCTGCGCCAGGCCTTGAGAATCGCGTTGACGGGCCGACGCGGCCCGGTGCATCTCAGCGTTCCGACCGACTTCATGCGTCGCCCGGCCGTCGGCGAAAGCGCGGCGCCGGGGATGTACCGCTCGGAGCCGCGGCTCTTCGACCGGGACGCGGTCCGCCGCTGCGCCGCCGTCCTGCTCGACGCCCGCCGCCCGGCCGCGCTCGCCGGGCACGGCGTCAATCTTGCCGGGGCGCAGGCGGAGCTCCTCGAGCTGGCGGAGCTTCTCTGGATTCCCGTGGCGACCACCCCGAAAGGCAAGGGCGCCTTCCCGGAGACGCATCCGCTGTCCCTGCGCGTGTTCGGTCTGGCCAGCTCTCCGTGCTCCGAACGCTACCTGCTCGACGAGGGAACGGACGCGCTGCTCGTCCTCGGCAGCAGCCTGCACGAGAACTCCACCTCCGGCTGGGACCCGCGGCTCGGCGCCGGGCTCGTGCTGCAGCAGGACATCGAGCCGGCGGTCATCGGCCGGAACTATCCGGTCGCGGTCGCCATGGCGGGCGACGCGAAAACGACCTTGCGCGAGCTGCTCTTCGAGCTGCGCCGTCGCCTCGCCCGCGGCGAGTCTCCCGCGGCGGGCGCGCGCGGGGCCTTCGCCCGCTTCAAGGCGGGCGTGCCGTCTTTCCTGGACCCCGCCGCGATGGCGTCGGACGCCGTGCCGATCAAGCCGCAGCGCCTGATCGCCGAGCTCGACGCGGCGCTCCCCGGCGACGCGCTTATCTTCCTCGACGTCGGCGCCAACACGCTCTGGGCCACGCACTACCTGACCGCCACGGGCCGCAACGCCTTCATCCACAACTGGGGCGAGTTCGCGGCGATGGGCTACGGCGTGGCCGCGGCGGTGGGAGGCAAGCTCGCCGCGCCGGAGCGCCCGGTGATCGCGATCGTCGGCGACGGCGGCTTCGCGATGGCGGGGATGGAGGTCTCCACCGCGGTCACGGAGAACGTCCCCGTCGTCTGGATCGTGCTCAACGACGCGCGCCTCAACGCGGTTTACCACGGCCAAGCCATGCAGTACGCGGGGCGTACGATCGGGACGGAGTTCCGCCGCATGGACGTCGCGGGCGTGGCCTCGGCCCTCGGCGCCTGGACGCGGCGCGTGCTGCACCCGGGGGACCTCGCGGCCGCCGTCGCCGCGGCCCTGGCCTCGGGGCGGCCGGCGGTGCTCGACGTGCGAGTCGATGCCGCCGAGGCGCCGCCGATCCACTCGCGCGTGCGCGCGCTCGATAAGCTGTTCGCGGGAGACAATAAATGAAGACTTCTGCCCCCGTGAGCCCCGACCGTCTCATCGACGAGATCATGGGCTATCGCAAGGCCAAGATCCTCATGGTCGCCGCCTACATCGACGTCTTCACCCCGCTGACGACTCCCCGCACCGCCGCGGCCATGGCGCGGCGCCTGAAGCTCGACCCGCGCGCGATGGAGATCCTGCTCGACGCGCTGACCGCCATCGGCTACCTTCACAAGCGCGGAAGGCTCTACGCCAACGCCCCGATCTCCGCGCGCTACCTGGTCCGCGGCAAGCCCGGCTACATGGGCGACAACCTCAAGTACCAGGAGATGATCTGGGACGCCTGGGGCGACCTGCGCCATTCCATCGGCAAGGGGGGCGCGGTCCGGCCTCTCGAGTATTGGCTCCTGCGCCACAAGGGGTTCACGCAGGAATACATCAAGGGCATGGACAACATCGCGCGCGGTCCCGCCGCGGAGATCGCGGCGCTCGCGGCCCCCGCGCCCGGAAGCCGCCTGCTCGACGTCGGCGCCGGACCCGGCACGTACAGCCTCGCCTTCCTGCGCGCCAACCCGGAGATGAGCGCGACCTTGCTCGATCTGCCGAGCACGCTGAAGGTCACGCGCCGGATGCTCGCCGAGTTCCCGGGCCTGGCCGCCCGGACGCGGCTCAAGGCGGGGAATTACCGCGACGCCTGCTTCGGGC
This sequence comes from Elusimicrobiota bacterium, assembly GCA_030696455.1. Classification (GTDB taxonomy): domain Bacteria; phylum Elusimicrobiota; class Elusimicrobia; order UBA1565; family UBA9628; genus GWA2-66-18. Next base: position 72,512 of record JAUYSH010000120.1, on the reverse strand, counting down.
GCGGCGAGTACGACCTCGTCCTGCTCTCCCACATCACCCACGACGAGAGCCCCGAGGTCAACCGCCGCCTCATCGAGGAAAGCCGGAGGGCGCTCAAGCCCGGGGGGAAAATCATCATCCACGACTTCATGCTCGAGCCGGACCGGGTGCGGCCCGTGTTCGGGGCGCTGTTCTCCGTGCACATGCTGGCCTACACCGAAGGCGGCCGCACCTACACGGCCGGGGAATACGCGGGGTGGCTGCGCCGCGCGGGCTTCTCCCGCCTCACGGAGCATCCGATTGCGGTAGAATCCCGGAACTCGTCGCGCATCCTCATCGGCGTAAAGGAAAAATAATTTGCCGACCTTGCTGGCGCTGCTGCTCCTGCTCCCGCCGGCCTTCGCCGCGCCCGCCGCCTCCGTCCTGACCGTGTGCGACGACGTGCAGGACCCGCTCACCTTGGATCCCCACAAGCAGTTCTCCGAGAAGAATCATACGCTCGTCCAGCAACTGTTCGAGGGCCTTGTGCGCTTCACTCCGGAGGGGGAGATCGAACCGGCGCTCGCGACGCGGTGGCGCCGACTCGACGCGAACACGATGCGGTTCACTTTGCGCGAGGGAGTGAAGTTCCACAACGGCGAGCCCTTCGACGCGAGAAGCGTGAAGTTCAACGTCGAGCGCTACCTCGACCCCGCCACGGGCTTCCCGGCCCTCGGGTTCATCGACTCCATCGCGAGGGCCGAGATCGTCTCGGATTTCGAGGTCGACGTCGTCACCAGGTTCCCCGACGGCCTGCTGCTCAACCGCCTCGCGGGCTTCATGGTCATGGTCGCGCCGAAGCATTACGGGAAACACGACGCGGCGTCGCTGCGGGAGAAGCCCGTCGGCAGCGGGGCGTTCGTGTTCAAGGAGTGGGTGAAGGGCGACCGCATCGTCCTGGACGCCAACCCCGACTATTGGAAAAGCGGCTATCCGAAGGTCGACCGGCTGGAATTCCGGTTCATCGCGGCCGCCCGTCAGGTCGAGGCGCTGCTCTCCGGCGAACTCGACATCCTGACGAACCTTCCCGGAACGCGCACGCTGGAGGTGCAGGCCTCCTCCCGGACGGCGGTGGTCAAGAAGCCGACGTTCTACACGGTGGCGGGAAACTTCAACCTCTCCCGCAAGCCTCTGTCCAATCGGAGAATACGGGAGGCGTTGAACCTGGGCATCGACCGCAAGGCCCTGGTGCGCTACGACATCCTCGGCAACGGCGTGCCGATCGGGACGCTCACCTTGCCCGGGGAATTCGGCCACAATGCGAAGTTGGCGCCTTACCCATACGACCCCGCGAAGGCGCGACGGATCCTTCGGGAAGAGGGGTATCCGAAGGGGTTCGCGTTGAAGGTTCTGCTGAAGGTCAACGCCGTCCGCACGGGGCAGATCCTGGCCAAACAGCTCGAGCGGATCGACATCCGTCTCGAGCCGACCTTGGTCACCGACGCGCAGCTCTTCGAGAATCTCAAGACTCGGGATCAGTGGGATATCGCCATCTACGACTGCCCGGACCCGATGCATCACGCCTTTTTCATCCGCTCGATCTTCCTGGCGGGCAACTCTCCTTTCTCGCTGTCGTCCGACAAGGGGATCGACGAGCGGCTGGAAAGGATGGTCAAGACGCTCGACGCCGGCGAGCAGCGGGAGGCGTCCGAGGAGCTCGACGCTTATATCCACTCGGAATTCCTCGCCCTGCCCACCTATCAGCGCATTCGTACCTACGGGCTGAGGCGCGGAGTCAAGTTCGCTCCATACGTTTCCGGGATGCCCTATTTCTACGGAGCCGAGATCGAATGATCCGAAAAAGAACCCGTAAGCGCCTTCTCGTGACGCATGTGAACCGCATCCGCGGCTCCCGCTTCGGCAAGCTGGTGACGCGCGCCCTCGAGGACGGCGGCCTGCTCGGCGACGTCTCCATTCTGCACGAGCATCTACCGCCCCGCACGACCTTGCCGGAAATCCATCACCGGCGCACGTCTGAGTTCGTTTACTGCGTCTCGGGCTCGATGTCCGCCCTTTTGGGAGGCCGGAAATACCGCATGGCCGCGGGCAGCGTCCTCCTGATCCCGCGCGGGGTGCGGCATCAATTCTCCACGGGCGCCGTCTCCTGCGAGGCGATCTCGATCTTCAGCCCGGCGCTGAAGATCGGACCCGGCGCGGACATCCATATTGGCTGAATGATCCGCCTGCCCCCCCGTCGAGCCTGTCCTGGAAGCTGCTGGCGGCCATCCTGCCGCCGGTGCTGCTCGCCGTGAGCGGCCTCGTCTGGTTCCAGTACGTGATGGCGCGCCGGGAGATCCTCGGCGCGATCAATAAAGAGGCCTCGTCGACGGCCAAGCGCCTGGCCTCCGAGGTCGACGAGCTCTTCGACCAGCGGCGGCGCGACATGCTCACCTTGGCCGAGACGCCGCTGATCGCGGACTATTACCGCAACGTCGACTTCGGCCTGCTCGACGAGGCCGGCGCCTACCGCAAGGAGCTGGCCCGCTACCTGGGCAACTTCTCCGCGCGCACCGGGGTCTACGCGCGCATCGCCTACCTCGACGCGGGCGGCGCCGTCGTGGCCGCGGCCGGAAGTCCTTCACCGCGGGAGCCCGCCTTCTCGAAGGCGCGCGAGTCGGGGCCCGGCGGACTCTGGACCTCGGGGCTCGAGCCGCGCCCGGGGGCGGCGCCCGCGGTCTATTACGCCAAGCCCGTGTTCGACGAAGTCGGGAAGTTCAAGGGGGTCCTGGCCTTCAGCTACGACCTGACCCGCCTGCGCGAGCAGCTCGGCGGCGTCGTCGTGGGGCGACGCGGAAGGGCCTATCTCGAGGCGGACGGCGGGGCGCGCGTCGAGGGACGGCCCGCCAACGAGGGCGGCCTCGAGTTGCTGACGGCGCGCAGCCCCCTGAGGGGCCGCCCCTGGGCGGTCGTCGTCGAGGCTCCGCTCGACGACTTCCTGGGACCCCTGCGCACGGTGCGCAACGCCGCCTTGCTGACGACCTTGCTCGGCCTCGTCGGGCTCATCGTCCTCCTGCTGGTCATGGTGCGCTCGATCACGCGCCCGATCGCGGCCTTGGTCGACGCCGCGGAGAAATTCGGACGGGGGGACTTCACCCGGCGCATACCCGACGTCGGGACCGACGAGCTCGGCACCTTGTCCGGGGCGTTCAACGAGATGGGCGAGCGCCTCGAGGACAACCGCCGACGCACCGTCGAGCTCCAGTCCCAGTTGATCCAGGCCGAGAAGCTCTCCGCGGTCGGCACCTTGATCTCGGCGGTGGCCCACGAGCTCAACAACCCCCTCGGCGCGATCTCCGGCTACGTGCAGCTGGCCCAGCAGGAGGGCTGCCCGCCCGGCCTGCGCCGCGACCTCGAGCATATCTACGCCAACGTGCTGCGCTGCCGCAAAGTCGTCGACAACCTCCTGTTCTTCGTCCGCCAGAGCCGCCGCGAGCGCGGCAAGGTGGACCTCAATGCGGCGCTGGACTCGGCGCTGGAGCTGCTCGAGTACCGCCTGCACAAGACCGACGACGTTACGGTGACCAAGGACGCCTCCGAGCGGGCGCCGCTGATCGTCGGGGATTTCCAGCAGGTCGTCCAGGTCCTGGTCAACCTGATCAACAACGCCTGCGACGCGATGGCCGGCGTCGTGCGCTATCCCGAGGGCAAACGCCTGGTCGTGCGGACCGGGGCGCGGGCGGGCCGCGCGTTCATCCGCGTGGAGGACAACGGCCCCGGCGTCCCGCCCGGGGAGGCGGAAAGGATGTTCGAGCCGTTCTTCACGACGAAGGAGCCCGGACGGGGAACGGGCCTGGGCCTGTCGATCTGCCGCCAGATCGCCCGCGAGCACGGCGGGGACGTCACCCTCGAGAACCGCCCCGGCCTCGGCTGCGCGTTCACGCTCGACCTGCCCGAGGGCCGCGACGAGGACTTCGAGCGGCTCGAAGCGGTGGAAGCGCCGGTCCGCCACCCCGCCGTGGGGGGCAGGCGCGTGCTGGTCGCCGACGACGAGGCCGACATCGCCGAGGTGATCGCCCGCCTGCTGCGGGAGGACGGCGACGAGGTGCTGGTCGCCCACGGCGGCGCCGAGGCGCTGAAGCTCCTCGAAGCGGGGTCCTTCGACCTGGTCATCTCCGACATGGAGATGGAGCGGATCAAGGGCTCGGACATCTACGAGCGCGTCCGCGCGGGCGGCTCGAGCGCCAAGATGCTCTTCGTGACGGGGGACATCCTCAACCCGAAGGTGCTCGAGTTCCTCTCCAAGACGAATTCCGAGTTTCTCGCCAAGCCCTTCGACATCGACGAACTCCGCCAGGCCGCCCGGCGCCTCCTTTCCTGACGCCGGCGTTTGACCGCCCCCGGCCATTCCTGTTACAATCAACGGGTGTCCGTGATCAAAGCGAAGGCCGTCGCCGCCGGCGATAGGGCCCCCAATTTCTCCGCGCAGGATGAGACCGGGCGCACCTGGTCGCTCAAGGCCTTGAAGGGCAAGACGGTGGTGCTCTATTTTTATCCGAAGGACAACACCTCGGGCTGCACGGCCGAGGCCTGCGACTTCCGCGACCATTACGACGCCTTCGTCAAGAAAGGCGCGCGCATCCTCGGCGTGAGCCCCGACGCGGCCAAGTCCCACGCCGGCTTCAAGGCCAAGCACGGCCTGCCCTTCCCGCTGCTGGTCGACGAGGACAAGGACATCTGCCGCGCCTACGGCGTCTGGCAGGAGAAGACCCTTTACGGCCGCAAGTTCATGGGCGTCGTGCGCTCGACCTTCGTGATCGGGCCCACGGGCCGGATCATGCAGGCCGCGCGCAAGGTGTCCGTCGCCGGCCACGCCGAAGCCATCCTGGAGGCCGTGAAATAATGCCCGCTCCTCAGAACGACTCGCGCCGCGCCGCCCTCGTCAAGGGCGCGTCCAAGGCCAAGATCAAGGCGCTCATCAACCTCGACGCCTGCACCGGCTGCGAGGTCTGCATCGCCGTCTGCCCCGTCCCGTCGTGCATCGAAAAGTTCGGCGACGACGAGCCCGCGGCCAAGGGCGTCTACGTCAACTACGATATCTGCATCGGCTGCAACCTGTGCGCCAAAGACTGCCCGTGGGACACGATCCGCATGGTGCCCACGCCGTCCGTCGCCGGGGACCTGACCTCTCTCGACTCCCAGCTGACCCACGACCACGCCGTCTTCCAGGCGCCCGAGCTCGTGCCAGAGGAGCTGCGCGGCTTCGTGAACAAGGCCCCCAAGGCCGATCCCGTCGTCCTCGAGCTGTTCGGCAAGCAGAACCCCGTCGTTCCGGGGCTCATGAGCCCGAAGTAGACCGCCCTACCTTTGATAACCACTGGTTCTCAGAGATTCACCCTATCCCTGCTCGCGGTAGCGGCGACGCTGAGCGGCTGCGTCACACCGATCCCTCCCAAGCCACCTCTGATCATGGCTCCCGTATCCGTACAAGGGCTCAAACTCCATCTTCGTTCCGTGACGAATCCGGTCAACCACGCGCTGACCGCGCCGCTGCGCGCGGCAATAGAGGCGGCTTTGATCGAGTCCGGATTTCACCTTTCGGCTGACCTGGCCGCCTCCGACGCCCTCCTCGATTTGAGCGTCGAGACGAAGGACGGCGGGACGTATTTCACTTCTCTGCGATTGACCGCCGACGGAAAGAAGATCGAGACCGTGGACTTGAACGGCGGGGCCATCGGCAACAGGATGTCCGGAAGCGGCTACCAGGAGTGGATCGCGAACAGCATCGCCCCGCATCTCGCCGCCAAGCTAGCGGCCTCGCCGAAGGTCGCCGAATTCGCGCTCGAGCCGAGGAGGGTCCGGGGCGCGGCCGTCGCCTCGGCCGCCCCTTCCGGCGGCCTCGATAAGGAAGAGATGAAGCGGCTCATGCTCGAGACCTTGCGGGAGGCCTCCGAAGCGAAGAAACCCGAGGCTGCGCCCGCTACCCCGGCTTCGAGGGTGGATGAGCCCCGCTTTAAGCTGCCCGAGAACCCGGACAACTTCGCGTTAGTCATCGGCGTGGAGAAGTACTCGAACGAGCTTCCGGATGCTCAATTCGCGGAGCGCGACGCTCAGTCCATGAAGGCCCACTTGCTCGCGATGGGCTATCCTGAGCGCAATATCAAGCTGCTGCAAGGCAGCCGCGCCGTGCGGTCCTCCCTCGAGGCTTACCTCGAGGATTGGCTGCCGAAGAACGTCAACACGAACGGGACCGTCTTCGTTTATTTTTCCGGGCATGGCGCGCCCGACCCCGAGTCGGGCCAGGCCTACCTCGTGCCGTGGGACGGCGATCCCGCCTACCTCTCGCGCACGGCCTACCCGCTGAAGCGCCTCTACGCAAGCCTGAACGCGCTCAAAGCGAAGAGGGTTCTCGTGGCCCTGGACTCCTGTTTTTCCGGCGCGGGCGGAAGATCCGTCCTGCAGAAGGGGACCCGGCCCCTGGTCAACAAGGTCGACCTGGGCTCGGCGGCGAACCTCGGCAAGCTCGTGGTCTTCACGGCCTCGGGCGGCAATCAGATCTCGGGAACTTTCGACTCCCAGGGGCACGGCTTATTCACCTATTACTTCCTGAAGGGCCTGGACGGCGCGGCCGCCGATGCCCAGGGCCGAGTCACCGCCCAGGGCCTCCACGACTATCTCTCACCTAAGGTCGCCGACGAAGCCAACCGCGTCAATCGCACCCAATCCCCGCAATTTTCGGCGGGAGCGGGCGGGGCCGAGGTCCGGCTGCGGTAAGAGGCTTCGCCATTAGACATTTGTCTTGACAAATGTCCATCGGCCCGCTATACTAAAAACGAGCGGAGGATTTATGGCCAAAGTCCTGGAGAGAACGCAGCCCAAGCAGATCCTGAAGCATTGCGAAGCGCTGGGCCTCGACTCGAATATACTGGCATCCTGCCTGGCCGTGAACCCCAAGACCGTTCAGCGGTGGCAAGAGGGCAGCGCCCATCCCAACGAGGGAGGGCTGCGCGCTCTGGAGAAGCTGGAGGCTATCTACCAACTGGCGGCGCGGCTGCTCAAGAAGGCCGCCCTGAAGCCCTGGTTCCAATCGCCCAACGAGACTTTGGGGGGCGAGCGCCCGGCGGACCTGCTGAGCCGCGGCGAACTGGACCAGGTGCGAAACGTCCTCGGCATGCTGGAATGGGGAATCTACTCCTAAATGCCGGCCCGTCCCAACCTCGCGGCGATCGCAGGCCTTGGCTCGATATCCTTTTCGGATTCGGTCTATCGGGTCGTCCCCGGGGCATTGCGCGACAAAATCCTGTCGACCGAGGGGAATCGTTATTACCCCGGCCGCTACCATGCCGCCGGAGAGACGGGAATTCTCTATACCTCTCTTGAGAGGGACCTGGCGATCCGGGAACTCGGACGGCATGCCGCCCGCGCCGATTTGCAAGGAGGTCTTGCCGCCGGCAAGATCAAGGTCAAGCTTCAGAAGGTACTCGATCTGACGCAAGCGGTTGTCCTGGCCAAGCTGGGCCTCTCGAAGGAGGCGTTGATTTCGCCGGACTGCTCCCTCACCCAAGCCGTCAGTCATCAGGCCCGAAAGGCCGGATTCCAAGGGCTCTTGGTCCCTTCGGCCGCCGGGAGCGGCGTCAATCTGGTCGTCTTCGTGAACAACCTGGCGGAAGGCTGCCTGATAGAAGTGGATGCCGTCGGCCCCGTGGGGGAATGAAAAAAGCCCTGGCCCTCGGCGCCGTCTTCTACTGCGCCGCCGCGCTCGCCGACATGCGCTGGACCATGTCAGGGATGGGCGGGGACCTGTCGCTCGAGGGCAACCCGGTCATGCGGGCGTTGATGGCGCGCATCGGGATCGTCAACGCGCTTGTTCTGGGCAAGGCCGCGGTGGGCCTGGCGTGCTTCGCGCTCGCGAGGTACGGCGAGCCGGAGATACGCAGGGGAGCGGCCTGGATCGACAAGGTGCCCTCGACCCGCTGGGCCCGGGCCTGGATGAAAAGCGGCGACCGCGCCTGGATCGCCTACGTGCCGCTGTACGGCACGGCCCTATCCCAGGCCCTGGCCGCCCTCGGTTGGATAGCCCTGGGGCGGGGATGATGGTGTATAATTTGTCGACGGTCAAAGCGCAAGGAGACTAACCGATAATGGGTAAGAAGCTGTTCGTGGGCGGCCTGCCGTATGAGACGAATGATGCCCAGCTGAAGGAGCTGTTCGCCGCGTGCGGGGTCGTGGTGAGCGCGAAGGTGATCATCGACAAGGCCACCAACCGCTCGAAGGGCTTCGGCTTCGTCGAGATGACGACCGACGAGCAGGCCCAGGCCGCTCTTCTCAAGTACAACAATTTCAGCCTGGGCACGCGCCGCATCATGGTCAACGAGGCCCGCCCGATGGAGCCGCGCCCGGCCGGCGGCTACCCGCCCCGCCCCGCCTTCGGCGGCGCCCCCGGCGGCGGCGGCGCACCCCGTCCTTCCGGCGGCGGCTTCGGCGAGCGCAACCCCAACTTCGGCGCGGACAGCAAGGCCTTCTCCGACCGCAAGAACCGCTACGACAACAAGAAGAAGCCCCGCGGCGAGGGCTTCGAGAAGAAGGGCGGCTTCGGCGGCAAGGGCGGCAAGAAGGGCAAAGGCCACGAAGACGACGACAACGACGGCTGGTAGCGGCCGGATGAGGCGGTTCCTCTTGCCGCTTCTCCTGCTCGCCGGCTGCGGCCTCGGCGACCGCCGGGAGGAGCTTTCCCGCGCGCCTTCCTTCCGGGCCCGGAACGTCGCCGTCGCCGCCACGCGCGGCGCGCGCGGCAAGGGCGTGGAGATCTCGCGCGAGCTCGTCTCCCGTCTCGAGGGCCTGGGCCTGAGCGCTTCCGCCCTCGAGGAGTCCGACAGCGTCCTGGCCGGCTCGGCCATCGGGCTCGAGGCGGCGCGCAACCCGCGCCTGCTCGACGAGATCCGCCGCGCGACCGGCGCGGACGCGGTCGTCTTCCTCTCCCTCGACCCGTCGTGGCGCTCGCTCGAGGTCTCCGCGCTCGACGCCCGCACCGGGGACGCCGTGCTCCGTTCCGCCGCGCACCCCCGCGGCGACGCCTTCGCCGGAGCCGCCGAGGTCGCCGAGGCCGCGAGCCGCGCCCTTTCGCCCCTGGCCGCCGAGCGCCGCGCGCCCCGCGCCACCGCCACCGACGTTCCCGTCGACGAGCTCCCGCTCCCGTGAGCGAGGTCCCCTTCGGACGGACGCTCTACCCCCTGGCGCTGGTCCTCTGGACCGGCGCGTTCGGCTGGCGGGCGTGCGCGCTCTCCCGCGACGGGGCGGCCCTGGCGCGCGAGGCGCAGCGGCTCGAGGACGAGTCCCGCGCGCTCGACGAGGGCGCGCGCCGGCTGGGGGAGCTGGTGCGGGAATCCGGGGAGCGGGCGGGCGACGCGCGCTTCCTTCAGGACATCCCCAATATTCTTCCCGAGGATAAGGGCTACCTGAGGACTCAGAAGGCCATCGAAGGGGAGGTCGGCCTGCTGCGCGCGAAGGTCGCCAAGCGCCTGAAGGGCGTTTCGCACCTCGTCATCGACGCGAAGGCCAACAAGCTCTACGTCAAGAAGGGCGCACGGCTGCTTTGGCAGGCCGACGTCTCGGTCGGACGGGGCGGAGTCCTCAAGGACGCCAAGAGCGGCCGCAAGTGGGAGTTCGTCACGCCGCGGGGCGAGTTCCGCGTCATCGGCAAGGCGGTCAACCCTCTGTGGCGCAAGCCCGACTGGGCCTATGTGGAGGCCGGTGAGCCGGTGCCCCCGCCGGGAGACCCCTCGCGAATGGTGTCCGGAGAGCTCGGGGCCTTCGTGATGAACCTGGGCGACGGCTACCTGATCCACGGGACCAAGCGCGAGGAGCTGCTCGGACGCCCCGCCTCGCACGGCTGCGTGCGCGTGGGCGCGGCGGACCTCGAGAGGCTGTATGCGTCCGTGCCGAACGGAACGCGGGTGTTCATCTTCGAATGAACGGACCCCTCGAGGCCAAGCTGCGCTCGCTCGACCGCCGCGTCGGCGCCCTGGAGCTCGCCGCCGCCGGAGCCGCCGTGCTCGCCGGGCTTTGGCTGGCGGGCCGCTGGGTGTCTTCGCACGTCGAGCGGGCGGCGGACGAGCGCGTCTCGCTGTCGGTCGCGCGCGAGGACCTCGAACTGGACCTGGCGGAGCGCCAGGCGCTCAACGCCCTGGTGTCCCGTGATTTCGCGCGGGCGAAGGCGAGTGCCACGACCTTGTCGCGCGCGCGCAAGGCCCTGTTCGAGGGGGGGCTGGCTCTGTCCGAGGAGAAGCGCCTCCTCGAGAAGCAGCTCGAGATCATGACCTTCTGGGTCCGGGTCGATGAGGATTCCGACAGGCTTAATTTGATGAGCGGAGATCAGACCGTCGAATCCCGCCCCCTCGAAGGCGCCCGGGCGCGCGCCGTGGGCGCGCCGGCGCGCCCCCTGCCCCGCGCCGCGGTGATCGTCAGCAAGGAGCGCTTCGCCGCCACCGAGCGCCCGAGATCCGCCGAGGTCGGCGGGCTGCTGCAGTGGGAGCCGCCTCAGGCCGGCACCTCCGTGCGCGCCAACGCCCTGGGCGAATTCGTGCTGTTCACGAAGGAGGGGCTCGTGCTGCACGGGCCGCCCCTCAAGGCGCCCGAGCATGAGGCCTTCCCGCACCTGTGCCTCTCTTTGCCGCGGGCCGCGGCGAGCCGTCTCTATATGCGCAGCTTCATCGGCACGAAGATCCTCCTCTCCGCGGACGCCAAGCCGTGACGCCCCCTGCCCGCCGCCAGCTGACGCGCTTCGACCTGGTCTGCCTCGGCGTCAACGCCGTGGTCGGCTCGAGCATCTTCCTCTTCCCCGGCCGCCTCGCCGGCCATCTCGGCTCGGCCTCGCCCTTGGCCTTCGCCCTGACCGCCTTGCTGCTGGCTCCGGTGGCGCTGTGCTTCGCGGAGGCCGCCTCGGAGCACGACGGGCCCGGCGGGCCCGCGCTCTACGCCCATGCCGAGTTCGGGCCAGGCTGGGGCTTCGCCATCGGCTGGCTGTGCTGGGTCACGATGGTGGTGGCCTGGGCTGCGGTCGCCAACGGCATCGCCTCGTACCTGCCCTGGGCGACGGGGCGTCCGGAGCTCGGGAAGGCCATCGCCTGCCTCGCGATCGGCGGCTTCGGCGCCCTGAACTGGCGCGGGGTGCGCCTGGGCGCCTGGACCACGGATCTCTTCACGGTCGCCAAGCTCATCCCGATCGGCCTGATCGCCCTGGCCGGCCTGCACGCGCTGCCCGCGTGGCGCCCGGAGGCGCCGCCGGAGGGCTGGCGCCCGCTCGGGGCCGCGTGCTTCCTGGCCTACTTCGCCTTTCAAGGCTTCGAGACCGTCCCCGTTCCCGCCGGCGAGGCCAAGGACCCCAAGCGCGACGTGCCCTTCGCCGTGCTGGCCGCGCTCGTCGGCTCCGCCGTCCTCTATGTCCTCGTGCAGATCGCGGCGCTGTCCTTGGTTCCGGAGCTGGCTCTCTCCGAGCGCCCGCTGGCCGACGCCGCGGCGGCCTTGATGGGCCCGTGGGGCGGGACCTTCGTCATGGGCGGGGCCGTGGTCTCGATGACCGGCTTCGTGGCCGGCTCGGCCTTGGGCGGCCCGCGCTACCTGGTGGCCCTGGCCGAAGAGGGGCATCTTCCCAAGAGCCTCGCCGCGCCCCATCCCCGCTTCGCGACGCCCTCGTCGTCGATCGCCTGGTCGACCGGCAGCGCGTTGGCCGCCGCGCTCCTGCTCGATTTCGACGGGCTCGTGGATTTCTCCAACGTCGTCATCGGCGCCCAGTTCCTGTCGACCTGCGCCGTCGTCCTGAGCCGCCGCCTGCGGCGCTCCAAGGGCGGCCCGGGCGCGCTGCAGGGCGCGGCGATCCCCGTCGCCGGGATCGCGGCGACCCTCTGGCTCGGCGCCCAGGGGGGCTGGCTGCAGGTCGCCGCTTGCGTCGCCGTGCTGGCCGGGGGCTTCGTTCTTCGCTCCGGCGCCCGCGCGTATTCTCGATCAAGCCCCTCTTGACAAGATGTAATCAAATCTGTTACATATAGCCACATCAGCACAGGAGGTCACACCATGCGCAAGTCCCTCGCCCTCGCCGCCCTTCTCTTCGTCGCCGCGCCCGCCGTCCGCGCCGAAACCTATGAGATAGACGCGTCTCACTCCCAGGTCGGCTTCCGCATCCGCCACCTCGTCGGCAAGGTCCCGGGACGCTTCACCAAATTCTCCGGCACCGTCGAGTATAAGTCCGACAAGCCGAAGTCGTGGAAGGTCGAAGCCGCGATCGACCCGGCCTCGATCAACACCGACAACGAGAAGCGCGACGGCCACCTGAGGAACGCGGATTTCTTCGACGTGGAGTATTTCCCGACGATGACCTTCAAGTCCACCAAGGTGACCAACATCAAGAACGACACCGCCAAGCTCCATGGCGACCTGACCATGCACGGCGTCACCAAGCCCGTCGTCCTCGACCTCGAGGTCGGCGGCACGACCAAGGACCCGTGGGGGAACATCCGCGTCGGCTTCTCCGCGACGGGCAAGATCGACCGCAAGGACTTCGGCATCGTCTGGAACAAGGCGCTCGACGCCGGCGGCGTGATGCTCGGCGACGAGGTCGCGATCACCCTCGACATCGAGGCCGTCCTCAAGGCCCCGGCCAAGAAGTAGCGGGGGGCCGGCGGGTGACCTCCATCATCCGACTTCTTCTCGCCGCGGCCGTCGTGCTCCCCGCGGGGTCCGTCCTCGCCGCCGAGCCCGGCGGCCCGGCGCGCCTGGTCCACGCGTGGGGGGCCGTCACCATCGAATCGAAGTCCGGCGCGCGCCCCGGGAAGGCCGGGGCGCGCCTCGCTCCGGGCGACGCGGTGGCGACCGCGGAGAAGTCCGTGGCGGTCATCGCCCTGCCCGACGGCTCGCGCCTCAAGCTGCGCGCGGGGAGCCGGGTCGCCGTCGAACTGCCGAAGGGGAAGATCCGGGAAACCACGGCCTTTCTGTCCGCCGGCTCCGTGTTCGCCAAGATCGCGAAGCAGACCGCGGGCCGCGGCTTCCGCATCCGCACGCCGTCCGCGGTCGCCGCCGTGCGCGGCACCGAGTTCTTCACGGCATACGGGCGTCCCCGCGGTAAGTCCAAGGACCTTTGGCTCTGCGTCAACGCGGGCGCCGTGGAGGTCACCACGGACAAGTCCGAGAAAGGCCTGCTGGTGGAGGCGGGGACCGGGGTGATGATCAAGGGCGGCCTCGATCTGACGAAGCCGAAGGCCTACGACTGGACGCGTAAGCTCAACTGGAACATGGACGCCGAGGCGGGAACGATCGAGGATACGACGAACCTCGACGCCGCGTATCCGGCCAGGGAGGAAGGCTGGTAGCTTTGTTTTTTCGACGCCGAATTGGCGCCCGGCCGCTCTTGACAAGCTTGAACGCCGGGGCTAGACTAATCCCGGCGCACGCGTCGTTTCCGTAAACAGGAGAAAACATGAAAAAAGCACTGTTGGCGATGTTGGTTCTGACGTCTTTCGTTTCCGCGGCTCACGCGGCGGGCGGCAGCGATCCGAACATCGGCTGCGGACTCGGCACCGAGCTGTTCGCGGGCAAGCTCGACAAGAAGGTCTTCGCCCTTCTCGGCGCGACGACCAACGGGACCTACACTCAGACCTTCGGCATCAGCTCCGAGACCGCGGGCTGCAACGTCAAGGGCGGCTGGGTGCGCAACGAGAAGAAGCAGGCCGCGTACGCGGAAGTCAACCTGCAGAAGCTCTCCACCGAGATGGCTCAGGGCGGCGGCGAGTACCTCAACGCCTTCGCCTCGCTCATGGGCGCCAACGATGAGGCCTCCAAGAAGGCCTTCATCTCGCTGACCCAGGAGAAGTACGAGACCCTGTTCCCCTCGGCGAACACGGACTCGGCGACCATGCTGCGCAACCTCCGCGCGGAGATGGCCGTGAACCCCAAGCTCGCGACGCTCTAAGCGAGACGACTCATGATCAGCGGGCGGGGCGCCCTCGGCGTCCCGCCCGCTTCATTTCCCGCGTGACGACCCCTCGCGTCCTCCTGGCGCTCGCCTTACTCATCGTCCCTCTCGGCGCCTCCGCCGCGCCGGGGGACGCCTATGCGGGGGAGCTGGCCGCGCGGGCGCGCGAGCTCCGCCTCGCCGGCGAGCGCAAGTGGCTCAAGCTCCTGCACTACCGCTCCAAGGGCAAGGGCTGGCGCTCCGAGGCCGACGGGGCGCTCTTCTTCCTCTCCCCCGGCGGGCGGACGGACCCGGCGGCCGAACTCGAGGCCGCTCTCGCGGCTTTTTTCGAGCCGGAGCCCGCCGAGGGCCAGCACCCGCAGTGCCGTTTCCCGGCGCGCTACCGGTGGCTCAAGGAGAGGCTGGCCTTCGATCCGGCCCGCCTGCCTGAGCGCGCCTGCCCGGATTTCGAGGCCTGGAGGGGGGCCATCGACGCGGAGGCCGTCTCCGTGGTCTTCGCCAGCGCCTTCCTGAACAACCCCGCCTCGATGTACGGGCACACCTTCCTGCGCCTGCACCGCCGCGGCGGCGGGGACGCCTTGCTCGACTACACGATCAACTTCGCCGCCACTCCGGACACGAGCAATGCCCTGATCTATACGCTCAAGGGCCTCAACGGTTCTTTCAAGGGCGAATACTCGTTGCTTCCTTTTTACATGAAGACGCAGGAGTACGGCAGCCTCGAGATGCGCGATCTGTGGGACTACCGCCTGAACCTCGCGCCGGCCCAGATCGACGACCTTATCCGCCACGGCTGGGAGATGGGCAGCACTTACTTCAACTATTACTTCTTCACCAAGAACTGCTCCTACCAGCTGCTGACCTTGCTCGAGGCGGCCGACGAGACCCTCGAGGTCAGCTCCCGCTTCTTCTGGGGCGTCATCCCGGGCGACACCGTCCGGGTGCTGCAGGAGCGTCCGGGCTTCGTCGCGCCTCCGCTGTACCGGCCCTCGTTCGTCTCCGAGATCAAGGCGAGGCGCGCGCGGCAGGCCGCCGACGAGCTCGCTCTCGCCACCCGGCTGGGAAGGGAGATCTCGGACGCGGACCTTAAGCGCGTAACGGCCTATCCCAAGGACCGACAGGCCCTGATCCTGGAGTCCGCTAACGACTACCTGCGCTACCGCAAGGGGTATTACCTCGAGCAGAGCACCGAGACCTTGACCGCCATCCATACCTTGCTGCGCGCGCGCGGACGCCTCGGCCTGCCCCCGGCCCCGGCCGCTGTCGAGCGGCCCACCCCGCTCGAGGCGGGCCATGACACGACGCGCGCGGGCGTCGGCGGCGGCGTGGCGCGCAGCGGCTCGTTCACCGAGTTGGCCTGGAGGCCCTCGCTGCACGACCTCTCCTCGGCCGACGAGGGCTATATCCCCGACAGCCAACTCGAGATGGGCGCCGGGCGCCTGCGCATAGACCACGCCGACCGACAGCTCTATGTCGAGCGGCTCGACATCGCGAGCATCGTCTCGCTCTCGCCGCTGGACCCGTGGGTGCGCAAGCCGTCCTGGAAGCTCTCCACCGGTGTGGACCAGGCCAAGGAGCTCGGCTGCTCGGGTGCGGCCTGCATGTACTACGCTCTCAACGGCGGCATGGGCGTCTCGGCGCAGAGCCGCCTGCTGCGGCGCGAGGTTTACTACGCCCTGGCCGAAACGGATTTCGGCTTCGGCCCCGTTCTTCCCTTGGGTTGGCGCGCCGGGGCGGGCGGCACCGCCGGGGTGATCGTCGACCTGAGCGCGCGCTGGCGCGTCCTCGGCGAGGCGACGTATATCGAGTACGCCCGGCGCTCCGCGGCGCGCCAAAGGCTGCGTCTGACGAGCTCCGTGCGCCTGACGCGCAACTCGGAATTCCGGGTCACCCTCGACCGGCGCGTGCCCGACGAGGAGGCGGGAGCGATGTTCTTCCTCTTCTTTTGATGAAACGATTGATCCTCCTGACCGCGATCGTTTTGTCCGGGTGCACGAATATTTTCCTGCAGCCCGACCAGGTTCATCGCTACCTCCCGACCCGCGAGGAAGGGAACTGGCAGGAGGCCCGCTTTAAATCGGCCGATGGAACGGAACTGCTGGGGATCTGGTTCAACGCCCGCAAGACGCCGTCCAAGGGCGTGATCGTGCACTTCCACGGCAACGGCGAGAACATGACCAGCCATTACCTGTTCGTCTATTGGCTGGCGGGCGAGGGCTACGACGTGTTCACCTTCGACTACCGCGGCTACGGCGGCTCGGGCGGAAAAAAGTCGCTGAACGGCTCGGTCGAGGACTCGGCCGCGGCCCTGCGCCTGGCCCGCGGCCGCGCCGGCGGCTCGCGCGAGCGCCTGATCGTCCTGGGACAAAGCCTCGGCGGCGCGCTCGCCTTGGCGGCGCTTGACCGCGACGGGGGGGAAGGCGTGCGCGGCGTGATCCTCGACTCGACCTTCGCGTCCTACCGCGAGACCGCCCGCCTCAAGCTCGGGAGCGTCTGGCCGACCTGGCTCTTCCAGTATCCGTTGTCGACCCTGCTGATCTCCGACCGCTGGGCGCCCAAGCGCCTCATCGCCCGCCGCAAGCCGGTGCCGCTTCTGGTGCTCCACGCGGTGAACGATCCCGTCGTCCCCTATGCCCAGGGCCGCAAGCTCTTCGACCTGGCCCCCGGCCCGAAGGAGTTCTGGAAGCTCGACAGCGCCGGCCACACCGAGGCCCTCTACGCCCGCGCCTCCCGGTACCGCCCCCCGCTCCTCGCCTGGCTCGACCGCGTCCTCGATTAAGGCTTGGCGAGGATGCGGCGGAAGGCGGCGGATTGGGCGGAGCGGGCGGAGAGGTCGGTCTCGGTCTTGAGGGCCGCGCTCAGGAAGGGAAGGTGGGATTCCTCGCCGATATCGGCCAGGGCCAGGGCGGCGGCGGTGCGCACGCCGCTGTCGCGGTCGCGCAGGGCCAGGACGACGGCCTCGGCGGCGCGGTGGGAGCCGACGTCCTGCAAGGAGCGGACGGCGAGCATTCGGATCTGCCATTTCGGCTCGAGGCGCAAGGTGTCCTCGAGGGCGCCCACCACGAAGCCCTTCTTGGTGCGGCCCAGGGCCAGCACGGCCGCGTAGCGCACCCACCAGGAGGTATCGGAGCGCAGGGCGCGCGTCAGCCGGGTCGCGGCGCCGTCGGCGGGGATGCGGCCTAGGGCCAGGGCGGCGGCGTAGCGGACGTCGGGAGCGGGGTCGTTGAGGGCCTCTCCGAGGGCGGGGGCGGCGACCGCGTCGCCGATGCGGCCCAGGGCGGTGGCCGCGGCGGCGCGGATCTCGGGGAGCTCGTCGAGGCGGAGCATCACGGCCGAGAGCGACGGAACCGCGGAGACGTGGCGGGGAACGGCGGCGGAATTGACCGCGGAGAGCCGGTCGGCCGGGTTCGAAGCGCGCAGGCCGCCCATCAGCCACGCCGGGGACGGGGGCGAGTTCAGCGCGTCCCGAAGGTCGTCATCCTCGGCGGTCAGCGCCGCGAGGGGGTCCTCCGCCTCGCCCAGGAGCTTGGCGTTGGGGGGGAAATCCTCCGCGCGAGCCGCCGCCGACGCGTAGCGGGGATACGGCGCGAGCGCGGGGTTCGCGGCGGCCGGCGCGGACAGCAGAACGGCGGCGAAGGCGAGGATCATGGGAGAACAGTCTAACAGGTGCTCTCGAAATCCGCCAGGCTTTTTTTCGGAGGGTCTAAGAACGATCCTTGAGGATAGTCGTCGGCGTCAGGCCAAGGCGGCGGATTTGTCCGGCACGGGGGCCTTGGCCTTCGGTTTGCTCATGCCGATGGCGAGCTTGACGCTGGCGCCGAAGGTCTTGAGGGGCTCGCCGAGGGTGTGGGAGACCATGCGCACGCAGCCCAAGGAGCAGCCGGCCTCGCAGGGCTTGTGCACGTCGTTGGTCCGCAGGCGCTCGGGGGTCGCGGTCATCAGGTCGAAGGCGACGCCGCGCTGCTGGGCGCACCATTGAATCGAACCGGCGGCTGTCACGTAGAGGAACTTGAAGCCGCCGAGGCACTTCCACGGGCGGGAGAAATCGCCCGCGAGCATCTCCTTGAGATGCTCGCCGTAGAAGTTCACGCCCTCGAAGACCCCGTATTTGTCGAGCAGCGCGAGGTACTTCTCGCCCTTGATCGCGATCTGGCCGCCTTTGCCGTGCATGATCGAGAAGCCGAAGGCGAAGGGTAGGTCCTTCAAAGTAGACCGGAATTCGTCGTAGTTGTGGAGGTTCTCTTCGTTGAGGACCGATTGGATCTCGACTTGGAATTTGGCCGTCTCCGCGAGGAGCTTCAGCTTCGGCAGGACCGACTTCAACGACTTGTCCGACCAGTCGGTGGGATGGAGGGTATCGACCGAGACCTGCATGAAATCAAGACCGGCACCGTTCAGATCGAGGATATTCTTCTTCGTCAGCAGAAACCCGTTGGTGATGATGGTGGCCAGGTTGGAGCCGCCGCGCTTGGACTTCACGTGGGCGACCAATTCCGCGATACCTGGATGCATCATCGTCTCGCCGCCCAGGAAATCGTAGACCAGAACCCCGAGCTCGTCCAATTTGTCGATGCGCGCCATCATCGTCTCGAGCGGGATGATCGGCGCGCCCGGGGTGTACTCGTCGCAGTAGGAGCAGGTCAGGTTGCAGTCGTCGGTGACGACGACCTGGGCGTACATGGGCCGGGAGTCCAAGACCCTCTTCGCGCCGGTGAGGACGAATCGTTTGTCGACGGCCATGGGCGATTATATCATTCGCCCGATGAGGATGATAGAATGGCTCCATGATCGAGAGCATGGGCGCCCTTCTGGCGGGCGGGACCGCGGGCGTGCTCGCGCGCTGGGCCTTGTCGGCCGGCCTGTTCCGCCTGCTCGGGGGCTGGCTGCCCTGGGGCACCATGGCCGTCAACCTCAGCGGCTGCCTGCTGATCGGGTTCGTCGACGCGGCCGCCGCCAAGCGCGGCTTCGGCGGCACGCACGGGCGCATGCTGCTCATGACGGGGTTCTGCGGCGCCTTCACCACCTTCTCCGCCCTGATCCTCGAGCTCGACGCCCTCCTGCGCGTCGCGCCCCTGCGCGGCGGGGGCTACGCGCTCCTCAGCGTCGCGGCGGGCCTGGCGCTGTTCCGCGTCGGCGCCGCGCTCGGCGGCCGCTGATGGCCAACCGCCTCGCCGCCGAGAAAAGCCCGTACCTGCTCCAGCACAAGGACAACCCCGTCGACTGGTACCCGTGGGGGCCCGAGGCCTTCGCCCGGGCCAAGGCCGAGGACAAGCCGATCCTGCTCTCGATCGGCTATTCGACCTGTCATTGGTGCCATGTCATGGAGCACGAGAGCTTCTCGGTCCCCGCCGTCGCCGAGGTCATGAACCGCGCCTTCGTCTGCGTCAAGCTCGACCGCGAGGAGCGCCCCGACGTCGACAAGGTGTACATGACCGCCGTGCAGGCGATGTCCGGTCAAGGGGGCTGGCCGCTGAACGTCTTTCTGACGCCGGACCTCAAGCCGTTCTACGGGGGGACCTACTTCCCGCCGGACTCGCGCTACGGGCGTCCCTCGTGGACGAGCCTGTTGGAGCGCCTGGCCCTTCTCTGGAAGGACCGGCGCGCCGACATCGAGAACGACGCCCAGGGGCTGGCGCGCGCCGTGACGGCCTACGCCTCCGCCTCCGCCGAGGCGCGCGGCCGTCCCGAGGAAGCGGCGCTCGAGGCGGGGGAGCGCGCCCTGAGGGCGGCGTTCGACGCGGAGCACGGCGGCTTCGGCGAGGCGCCCAAGTTCCCGATGCCGGCGAACATCCGCTTCCTGCTGCGCAGGCACGCGCGGACCGGGAACGCCGACGCGCGGGGCATGGCGGTGGAAACGCTGCGGTCGATGACGCGGGGGGGGCTCTTCGACCAGCTCGGGGGCGGGTTCGCGCGGTACTCGACGGATCACGCGTGGCGGGTGCCGCACTTCGAGAAGATGTTGTACGACAACGCGCAGCTGGTGGAAAATCTGGCGGATGCGGTGATCGTCACGAATGACGGCGAGCTTTTACGAGCGCTCGAACGGACGATCGCGTATCTCGAGCGGGACCTGCGGGCGCCGGACGGGGGGTTCTATTCGGCTGAGGATGCCGACAGCCTGCCGCATGATGAGCCCCACGGGAATAAGGCGGAGGGGGCGTTCTACCTGTGGCGGAGATCCGAGGTGGAGGCCGTCTTAGGGAACGCTGCTCCGGAGTTCTGCGCGAGGTACGGCGTGGTCGAGGGGACGAACGCGCTGGCCGACCCGCAGGGGGAGTTCGCCGGGAAGTGCGTGCTGTACGACATGGACCCGGGGGCGATGGCGGAGGGGGACGCGGAGAAGGCGCGGGGCGCGCTGTTCGAGGAACGAGCGAAGCGGCCGAGGCCCGCGCTGGACGACAAGATATTGGCTTCGTGGAACGGGCTCGCGATCGCGGGGCTTTCGCGCGCTTACGGCGCGACCGGCAACGGGAAATATCTGGGACTCGCGGAAGGAGCGGCGGACTTCGTCAGGCGCGAATTATCGTCGCCTGACGGAAAGGCCTTGCGGCGACGATGGCGCGACGGGGAAAAGGCGATCAACGGCATGGCGGATGATTACGCGAACATGGCGTATGGGATGCTGGGGCTGTATGAGGCCTCCTTGAAACCCGAGCATATCGCTTGGGCGAACGACCTCGCGATGGAAACCATTCGCCGCTTCGCGGCGGACGGCGGGGGGCTCTTTCAGACGGGCCAAAATGACGGCGGCGAACTTTTTACGCGGGCGATCGAGAACCACGACGGGGTAGAACCGTCTCCGAGTTCGGTGATGGCCGATGTGTGCTTGCGGCTGTGGGAGCTCACCGGCAACGACGATTTCAATCGTTTCGCGAACGAGACTTTAGAACGCTTCGGGCCTTCCTTATCTTCGCGGCCGCTCGCGATGCCTTTTCTTTTGGCCGCTTGGGACAGAGCGGCCGGGAAGAGGCGGACCTTGATCATCGCCGACGTGGATCTGCCGGGAGGGAAGGAATTGCTGGGAGTCGTGCGCGAACGGATTCGACCGGGACTCGTTTTCGCCGCCTATCGGCGAGCCGACAAGGCGGCGTTGACGGCGACGATGCCGATAGTCGGGGAGTTCTCTGAAGGGGCCGGCGCACGAGCCTACTTGTGCGTGGAACGGGCCTGCGGCCTGCCGATCGAATCCGCCGATGAATTGCGACTGGGGTTGACCTGATCTATGGCCGACAACCGAACGGAAGAACAGAAGCTCAAATCCAAACGGACGCATGCGCTGGTCATGATGATCCTCGGCGGGATCATGTCCCTCTGCGCGTTGGCCGCCGGTCTTATCGCCATCAGCCCGGGCGTTTTTCCGTCGTGGATGACCGGGGGCTGGGGGCGCGGGAAGGCGCCGGCGTACAGGACGCCGTCGCGAATGCTTGTGGAGTTCGGCGAGTTCTATCCGGGGGCGCTGTCGCGGGCCCGGGCGCAGAACAAGCTCGTGCTGCTGCACCTGGCGCCGGTCTGGTCGCGCGAGGCGCGGCTCATGGAGGAGACGGCCTACGCCGATCCGAAGACGGCGAAATGGATCGCCGAGAACCTGGCGGCGACGCGCGCGGACACGGACGAGCGGCCCGACCTGGCGTTCATGTACGGCGTCGGCGCCTGGCCGACGACGGCCCTGATCCACCCCGACGGGCGGGAGCTGGCCGGTGCGGCGCGGCTGACCTCGAAGCTGCTCATCCCGTGGGCGAGCCTGATCGCGAGCACGGTGACGGCCGATCCCGCCAAGGCGGACGGCTTCGCCGCCGACGCCCGGCGGCGTCTCGAGGCCGTGAGGCGCCGTCCCGAGCCGGCGCCCGGGCCCGACGACGCGGTGTGGGGCGGCGTTCGCCGTTCTCCGACGGAGTTCGCCAAGACCCTGGGCGATCAGGCGGCCGTCGTCCTGTCCACCGACGCCGCGCGCGCCGCGGCCGTCCTGCGCTTCGTCGAGGCTTTCATGACCCTCCCCGGCGGCGGCTATGCCTCCTCCGTCATGGGGGAGGTCGCGCTCGCCGACGGGCGCATCGAAGAGGGGGCCTCCTACTTCGCCAAGGACGACGCCGCCCGCCGGGCATCGGGCCTGCCCGAGGTCGATCGGCGGCTGTTCGCGGGACCGAACGCGGACATGGCCCGCGCCGTCCTGCTCTCGCCGGCGTCCACGCCCGCCCAGAAGGCTCATGCCCGGCGCACGCTCGATTTCATCTGGACGCGCTTCGTGCGCGACGGGCGGGTCCTGCGCTCGCCCGGAGGGCTCGAGGACTGGCCGAGCGACCAGTGGGCCGTCATCGAGGCCGAGCTCGCCGCGGGGCGTCCCGAGCGCGCGCGCAAGGTCTTCGCTCGACAGGACACCCACGCGCTGCGGGGCATGGGGCCCAACGCCTACGTCGACGCGCTGCGCAAGCGCCTGAAGCGCTAGAAGTCGTCCGCGGAGGCCGGCCCGGAGCTTTTCGGCGCCACCGAGAAGAGGTACTCGACGAGCAGGTCGATTTCCTTGGCGCTGAGCTGGTCGCCCCACTTCGGCATCTGCAGCATCGGCGCCGGAGCTTTCGTGTCGTTCGGGATGGGCACGGCGCCGTGCTTGATCTTGTCGGCCAACTCGGACTTGCTGTAGCCCTCGGTGACCTTGGTCAGAGAGCTGATGAGGCCGCCGGCCACGTTGTTGTTCGGGTAGCCGCCGTAGCCGTCCTTGGCGTGGCAGGAGACGCAGCCGACGGAGTCGAAGACGATGCGGCCGCGCTCGGGGGCGGGGAGGGCCTTCGCCGCCGCCGTCTCCCACGGCTTGACCTTCCAGGCCTGCCCCTTCTGCGCGGAGAGGTAGGCGACGAGGTCGGCGCGCGTGTTGTCCTTCAGGTTGAAGTTGGGCATGACCGTCTTCGGGTTCCAGGCGTGAGGATCCTTGAGCCAATGATCGATCCAGTCCGCGGACTTGCGAAAGCCCAGGTTGGTCAGGTCGGGGCCCCAGTTGTTGCCCTTATCTCCGACGACGTGGCATTTGACGCAGCCGAGGCCGTTGAAGTCGCGTTCGCCGCGGGCGACGGGGTCGGTGAGCTGGGGCTGCCGGGAGCAGGCGGCCAGGGAGAGGAGCAAAGCGGGTATAAGCCAGCGGTTCATGTCAGACGCCTCCGAAGAGAATCATGCCGAAGATGAGCGGAAGAAAAGCGAGCGAGGCCAGGAACAGGCGGCGGTTATCGGCGACGGTCATCGTCCAGCTCGCGCGCAGGCCGAGCAGCAGGAAGGAGCCGGAGACGGCGAAGGCGCCGATCGCGTAGCCCGGACCGGTCAGGCCGACGAGCGACGGCGCGACCGTGGCCGGCAGCAAGGTGAAGGAATGGACGGCGATCTGGATGGCGGTGGTGCCGCCGCTGGGGTGCACGACGGGCATCACCTTGAAGCCGGCGCGCGCGTACTCCTCGCGGTAGATCCAGAACAGCGCGAGGAAGTGCGGGATCTGCCAGAGGAACTGGATGGCGAACAAGGTGAAGGCGCGTTCATCAAGAGGTCCGCCGGCCGCAGTCCAGCCGATCAGGGGGGAGGTCGCCCCGGCCGCGGCGCCGATCCAGGTGGTCTGCGGCGTGACCTTCTTGAGCGGGGTGTAGACGAGCACGTAAAGGACGATCGTGGCGATCGTGAGGCCCCCGGCCAGGGCGCCGCCGGCGGCCCAGACCATGGCGGGGCCGACGGCCGCGAGGACCAGGCCGAAGACGAGCGCGGCGCGCGGCGTGACCCGCCCGGTCGGCAGGGGGCGGTTGCGCGTCCGGTTCATGAGGCCGTCCTCGACGATCTCGAGGCGCTGGTTGAGCGCCCCGCACGCGCCGGCGGCCAAGGACGCGCCGAGCGTGACGAAGAAAAGGGCCGCCGTCGACCCGCCGCCGGCGAGGGCCCAGCCGAGCCAGACCGTCAGCGCCACCATCAAGGCGATGCGGGGCTTGGCGAGCTGAAGATAGGTCTTCACGGCGCCTCCGCGGTCCGGCGCGACTTGAGGGCAAGAAGGAGGAAGGCGGCCAAAGTCAGCGCGCCGCCGGACAAATGCGCGGTGCGCCAGGCGGCGGCCTCGCGGAAGCCGAGGACGAGGGTCGAATCCACGCGCACGAGCATGGCGAAGAGGCCGAGGGCCAGCTGCAGGGGTACGGCGAAGGCGAGCAGCGAAGCCGGGCCCTTCAGCACGGCCGCGCGGGACCGGAACGCGGTGAAGCCCGCCAATGAGGCCAGAACGACAACGGCGCTTGCCCACAGGATATGCCAGCCCAGGCCCTGGCCCGTGTGCTTGACGAGCGCGCCGAGGGCCAGCTGAAGGTAGGCGGCGCCGAGGCCCAGGACGGAGAACTTGAACACGCGGGAGTAGCCCGGCCCGAACGTCGTTCCGGGGACCGAGAGGACCGCGGCGGCGAGCAGGACGAGGAATACGGCCTGGCCGAGGCAGGCGTGGGAGATAGAAACGGCCGGCGGGAGCTTGAGGAGGACCGTCAAGCCCCCGAGCAGAGCCTGGAGCAGGATCCCGGCTGATGCGATGCTGGTCGCGGTCCGGGCGCCCGAGGGAACGCCAGGACGGCGAGAGAGGACCAGCAAGACGAAGGTCATAACGGCAACGGTACCCGCAATCAGGCGGTGGCCGTGCTCGTAGAAGATGCCGCCGACCATGGGCGGGTTCATGCCGCCGAAGGAGAGGGGCCAGTCGGGAACGGCGAGCCCGGAGCCGGTCGAGGTCACCATCCCGCCCGCGAACAGCAGGAAGAAGGCGGCGGCGGCCGTGGCCTTGGCCCAGGCGGTGAACAGCGAGTCGCCGGAGGCGGGGCGGACGTTCGGGCGAGCCGGCCGGGCGGCCAAGGTGTTCATCCTCCGTTCTCGTCCGCGGGGCGGTCCTTCTCGACCTTGTACAACAGCCAGCCGATGCCGCCGACCATGCACATCGTGACCGTCAGGAGCACGACGATGCCCCACCAGATTCCATCGAAGAGGCCCTTATTCCCGGGGTCGTTGCCGAAGCACACCGCGCAGGCCGCGGCGGAGCCGGGCAGGGCGGCGAGCAAAGCGGCGGCCCCGAGAGCTCTCATGCGGGCAGCCGGACCTTGCGGACGTGCCAGACGAAGTAGCCGGCCGTCGCGGCGGCGCCGGCGGCGCTGGCCCACAGGAGCCACGGCGTCACGAGGGCCGTGGCGTTGCCGCCCGCGGCCCAGTAGCCGGTGAAGGCGAAAAGGAACAGGCACAGCACGACGAAGAAGCGATGGAATATCTTGAGAGACATGTCAGTGCCCTTCCGTCGCGGGCTCGGCGTGCCCGGGGGGATGCTGATTGGCGACGTCGGCCCGGCTCGTGTGCTGGCCGGAGATCAAGACGAAGTCGATGATCGGCAGGATGAGGGCCGCGCCCAGGCCCACGGTGACCCACAGCGCCTTGTGGATGAGCTTGTTCTCGCCCCACAGGTGCATGAACAGCGCCGCGACCAGGGCCGCCTTGATCAGGGCCACGAACAGCCCGAGGGAGACGGCCTGGGCTGGGGGAAGATGGATCTTCGAGATCGCGACGGTGATCAAGGTCAGCGCCATCAGCGCGGCGAACACCTTGACGTAGAGCGCCACGTTCGGGCGGTGCTCGTCGTGCGTCGCGGCGTCGGGATTCTTGGACATGATCGCCTCCTAGAGCAGATACAGCGCCGGGAACAGGAAGATCCAGACGATGTCGACGAAGTGCCAGTACAGCCCGGCGCCCTCGACGCGTCCGAGGAACAGCGGGTTCTTCCAATGACCGTCGACCGTGCTCATGTACAGCAGGCCGGCGTTGACCGCGATGCCGCCGACGATGTGGATGGCATGCAGGCCCGTCATCGTGAAGTAGATCGCGTAAAAGACGCTCGTGTGCGGCCCGATGCCCGCCGCGAACTTGGGGCCGTATTCGAAGCCCTTGATGACGAGGAACGCCAGCGAGAGCAGGATGGTCGCGGCCATCCACTTCTGAAAGCCGCCCTTGTCCTTGTCGTAGGCCCGCGCGTACGCCATCACGATCGTCATCGACGACCCGATCAGGACGACCGTGTTCACCGTCGCCAGCGGCACGTTGAGCACGTCCCAGCCCCACGGCCAGGAGGTCGAGGCCATGCGCAGGACGATGTAGCTCGTGAACAAAGTCGCGAACAGCATGATCTCGGAGGCGAGGAACAGCCACACGCCGAGCTTCGCGTTCGTGACGCCGCTGTGCGTGTCCGGGTTGTTCATGATTGCGGCGGGGTCGTAGGTTTGGCTCATGTTAGTTCTTGTCCGACTGCATCCAGAAGTCGTCCTTGCGTCCGGGGACGGAATACTCGTACGGGCCGCGATACACCGTCGGCGTCTTCTCGAAATTGCCGTGCGGGGGCGGCGACGGGCAGGCCCACTCGAGCGTCGTGGCCTGCCACGGGTTCTCGACGGTCTTCTCGCCGCGCCACATGCTGTTGAAGAAGTTGTAGATGAACGGGATCTGGAAGAGCGCGAGGGCGTAGGCCGAATAGGTCGCCACCACGTTCCAGCCCTGCACCGGCAGGTTGTGCAGCTGCGCCGTCGGGTCGTACAGGCGGCGCGACGCCCCGCCCATGCCCATGAACAGCATCGGCGCGAAGATGCCGCACATCGTGATCACGGAGCCCCAGAAGTGGATGTGGCCCAGGGTGTCGTTCATCTTGCGCCCGTACCACTTCGGGAACCAGTAGTAGGTCCCGCCCATCAGCGCGATGATCGAGCCCGAGACCACGACGAAGTGGAAGTGGCCGATCACGTAGTAGGTGTCGTGCAGGTAGATGTCCGTCACGGTCAGGCCCAGCGGCAGGCCGGTCAGACCGCCGATCGCGAACAGCGGGATGAACGCGAGCGCGTAGAGCATCGGCAGGTTGAAGCGGATCGAGCCGCCCTTGAGGCTGAACACGAGGCAGGTCATCAGCGCCACCGACGGCACCGAGATGATCATCGTGGTCACCAGGAAGAAGTTGCTCAAGCTCGCGCTCATGCCGGAGATGAACATGTGGTGGGCCCAGACCATGAAGCTCATCACGCCGATGGCGATCATGGAGAAGACCATCGTCTTGTAGCCGTGCAGGGGCTTGCGCGTGTTGTTGGCGATGATCTCGGCGACGATGCCCATGGGCGGCAGCACGAGGACGTAGACCTCGGGGTGCGCCAGGAACCAGAACAGGTGCTGCCACAGCAGGGGCTGGCCGCCGCCCGAGCCCGCGTACGCCTGGCCGAGGATGAGGATGTCCTTGGGCATGTAGAAGCTCGTGTGGAACACCCGGTCCATCAGCTGCAGGATCGAGGCCGCCTCGAGCGGGGGGAAGGCCAGCAGGAGCAGGACCGAGGAGACGAACTGCGCCCAGACGAAGATCGGCATGCGCCACAGGCTCATGCCCGGCGCGCGCATGTTGATCGTCGTGACCAGGAAGTTGATGGCACCCAGCAAGGACGACGTGATCAGGATGACCATCGACAGCAGCCACACCGTCTGCCCGGGGTTGATGATCGACAGGGGCGGGTAGGAGGTCCAGCCGGACTGCGCGGCGCCGCCGGGCATCAGGAACGAGGCCAGCATCAGGATGCCGCCGGGCAGGTAGGTCCAGTATGACATCATGTTCATGCGCGGGAAGGCCATGTCGGGCGCGCCGATCTGCAGGGGCAGGACGTAGTTCCCGTAGGCGCCGACCGCGAGCGGCACGACCCCGAGGAACACCATGATGGTGCCGTGCATGGCGCCGAGCGAGTTATAAAATTCACCGCTCATGACCCCATTCGGCGCCAGGTCGGACGGGAACAGCGCGCCGAAGAAAGGGATCGGCGTGCCGGGCCAGGCGAGCTGCCAGCGCATCAGCCCCATCAGGGCGAAGCCCACGAGGAGGAAGATGAACGAGGTGATCAGGTATTGGAGCCCGATCACCTTATGGTCGACGGAGAAGACATATCGCTCCCAGAAGCTAAGCTCGTGGTGGGCGTGCTGGCCGTGCTCGTCGTGGCTCATCTAGAACTCCTCCGCGGGGTTGGACGCCGTGGCCGCCGCGGGGATCTGCGCGAGGCGGCTTTGATACCAGGCGTCGAACTCCTCCTGGGTCTGCACGTACACGTCGCCGCGCATCAGGCTGTGGGCGAAGCCGCACAGCTGGGCGCAGGTGATCTCGTATTTGCCCACCTTGGTCGGAGTGACCCAGATCGGGATGCTGAGGCCCGGCACGGCGTCCTGCTTGATGCGGAACTCCGGAACGAAGAAGCTGTGGATCACATCCTTGGACAGCAGGTCGATGACCGCGGTCCGGTCCACCGGCAGGCGCAGCTCGTTGCCCATGACGATGTCGTCGGCCGACGCCGGGTCCGCCAGGTCGAGCCCGATCGGGTTGCTGAAGTGCACGAGCGGCATCTTGCGCTTGCCGAGCTTGCCGTCGGGGCCCGCGTAGTGGACGCTCCAGCCGAACTGCTCGGAGACGATCTCGAGGCGGATCGGGTCCGCCGTCTCGGGCACGCTCATCTTGATGCTGCTCCAGACCGGGATCGCGTAGAACACGATCAGCGCGACCTCGAAGGTCATGATGACCATGTCGGGGATCAGAGACTTCAGCTCGCCCTTGTTCTTGTACAGGATCTGAGCGAAGGGGAACTTGGAGATCGAGTCGGGCACCGAGATATGCGCCGGCGTGTCGGCGTGATCCTCGCGCTCGGCGCGGTGGCCGGGGCGGGCGCGGAACTTGACGAGCAGATAGACGAAGAAGGCGCCCCACAGCACGAAGATGCCGAGCATCGCCGCGTGGATCAGCCAGATGCCGAAGTCGATCTTGCCGGCGTAGCTGGAAGCGGCGACCGGCAGCGACCATCCGTATTGTCCCATTCGATCCTCTCAGATGAAATATCTGCGCGGGGATGATTCTATCAAAGAGGATGTGACGGGCGCAAAGACATGCAACAAAATGTCCAATTTCCGGCAATCGGCGCAAATAGTTACCAAAATGACGCGCGGCGGCAATATGGGTCCGCTCCCCGAGGGTGCTATCCTAGCGCCGATGCTCCGCGCTATTTTGCCGCTGCTCCTCCTCTTCCTCGTCGCGCCCGCCCGGGCGGCCGAGGCTTTTCCGCGGACCCTCATCTTCCAGCCGCTCTCGGCCGACCCGCGCTGGCCCGCCTTCTCCGGGGCCATGCAGAAATATTTCCGTCGCCCCGGCTCGCGCGTGCTTTGGGCCGCCAGCTTCGGAGAGTCCTTCCCGTTCGCCGGCAGCCGCGGCAGCGAGAGATGGCAGTTCGGCCTGCAGGCGGCGGTGTTCACCATATGGGACGTGCAGACCGAATCCCAGGAGCTCATCAACACCGACTTCATCGTCGGCTTCCCTTACACCTGGCGACGCGGGCGCTGGACGGGGATGTACCGCCTCTTCCACGTCAGCACCCACCTCGGCGATGAGTTCGTCATCGCCAACCGCGACGTGGCGCGCGTCAACCTCAGCTACGAGGCGCTCGACGCCAAGCTCTCTTACGACTTCGACCGCGGCCTGCGCGCCTACGGCGGGGGCGGCTCGATGATCCGCAAGCACCCGCCGGAGATCAAGCCCTTGTTCTTCCAGCTCGGCGGCGAGGCGCTCGGCCCGAAATTCCTCCGGGGCCTGCTGCGCCCGATCGCGGCGGCGGACCTTCAAAAGCGGCAGCAGCACGGCTGGGAGACCACCGGCGTCTCCCTGCGCGCCGGAGTCCAGATGGAGAACCTCCTGCTGCGCACGCGCCGCCTGCAGCTCCTCCTCCAGTACTACCGGGGCCGCGATCCCAACGGCCAGTTCTTCGCCGATATCGTCGAGGAGGCCGGGCTCGGCCTGCACGCCTACTTCTAGAAATGAAAGCTGATGCCGATATCGGTGTAGCTCTCCTTCCTCCGGTACAGCTGGCCGAAGGAGGAGCATCCTTCATACCTCCCGCCGTAGATCCTCATCGAGCGCGGCACGCTGTCGAAGCCGATGATCACGCCCGCGACCGTGCGGGAGTTCGTCCGGTAGCGCGTGGCCTCCTTGAACTGCAGGTCCTGGGCGGCGAACAGCCTCAGCGGATACATCCGGGACCAGCCCAGCTTCCCCGACGTCAGCTCCACGCCCGCCTGCGCCGACTTTCGCGCTGGGTCCGGCACCGTATGAAGCAGGTAGGTCCCGCCGGCGTACGCGCGCGCCCAGCCCGTCAGGTCGTGGGATAAGGTCAGCCTCAGGCCGTCGATCGAGTAGCGGAAGCCCTGATCGCCGGTCCTGCGTATATAATCGTCGCCGAGGTGCGAGCTCTCGTGGAAGAGCATCGCCCGCGCCGAGAATTTCCCGCGCCGCACCGCCACCGGAAGGTTCCCGAAGAAGTCCACCGTCTCGAAGGAGTTGAGCTCGCCGCTGAGCGTGAACCTCGAGTATGCCATCGCCTCGATGTTCCACTGCCAGGTCCAGGCCTGCGAACTCGACCGCCAGCGCGTCATCCCCCAGCTATGGCCGAGCGCGACGTCGGAGCGGTGCCCTCCGTCGAAGCGGTAGTACGACGCCCCCAGGCCGACGGCGCGCGGGTCCGCCTTCAACTGCTGGAACACCTGATCCCCGCGGGGGAACACGTCGACGACCGGCTCCGCCGCGGCGTTCGCGGCGAGGGCGAGCAGGACCGCGCTGAGGGCTGACCGCATGGCCGCATTCTAGCGTCCGGGCCCCGGCCCTGGGCATAGCCGCCGCGTGAGCGTCCTTCGACGCCTAGAAGTCGGCTTTCTCGCCCGTCGTCAGGCTCAGCAGGTAGCTCGCGACGGCGTCGAGCTCGCTCTCGTCGAGGGCCTCGCCCCATGCGGGCATGCGGATCATCGGCGCCGGCCCCTTCGGGTCCTCCTTCTGCGACTCGGCCACTCCCGCCTTGATCTTCTTGATCAGCTCCGCCTTGGTGAAGCCCTCCACGGCCTTGTTCAACGGGGGGATCATGCCGCCCTTCACGTTGTTGTTGGGGTAGCCGCCCGCGGCGTCGACTCCGTGGCAGCCCGCGCAGCCGGCGCGGTTGTAGAGCACGCGGCCGCGCGCGACGGGGTCCTTTAATAGGGAAGGCTTGTCCCAGGGGCGCTCGCCCTGGCCCCAGTCCTGGCCCTTGAGCATGGCCATGTAATCGACGATGGCCTTGCGCGCCTCGTCGGACATGCGCCGGTTGGGCATCAAGGTGTCCTTCTTCCAGGCCTGCGGGTCCTTTATATAGAGCTCGAGCCACTCCGGGCTGTGGCGCAGGCCCACCATGGTAAGGTCGGGCCCGACGGCGCTGCCGAGCTCTCCGACCTTGTGGCAGGACGCGCACCCGGACTGGTTGAACAGGGCCTTGCCCGCGGCGGGACCGGCCGTCACGGGCTGGTTGCAGGCGGCGGCGAGGAGAAGGTAAACGGGAAGAAATCGTTTCATCACGCGCTACGTTATAAAATTCCGGCCATCAAACCAACCGCGACCGCCGCCAGCATACCGGCCACGAGGCGCTGGATGCCGTGCATGGTCAGCTTCTTGAGGTAGCGGTTCCCCAGGAAAGCTCCGAGGAAGGCGGCCAGGACGGCGGCGATGAGGAGCCCGTGATCGCCGCCGCCGCCGAAGGAGCCGGCCTTCGCGTACACGCCGATGCGGGACGCGTCGATCAAGCAGGCGATGACGACGCCGGTGGCGATGAACTCCTCCTTCGGCAGGCCGGCGCGCACCAGGAACGCCGAGCGCAGGGCCCCCTGCATGCCCGAGAGGCCGCCGAAGAAGCCGCTCAACAAGCCGCCCAGCGCCATGTAGCGCGGGCCGAAGGACATGGCCGAGAAGCTCGGGACGACCTCGATCGCGGCGAAGGCGAGAAGCAGGAAGCCGATGACAAGCTTGACGGGCATGACGTGCCAGAGCCTTCCGAAGGACTCGTAGCTGGCGATGGGGGGGATGCTCGAGAGCCAGAGGAGCAAAGCGGCGCCGGCGAAGGAAGCGGCGATGGCGGGGAGCCCGAAGGCCAGGAGGACCTTGCGGTTCGCGTGGCGTCCGACGAGGACGAGCTTGAAGATGTTGTTGAGGGCGTGCACGACGGCGGTCATCGCCACGGCTTCGCGGATGGGGAAGAAAAGCGAGAACGCGGGGAGGAGCAAGGTGCCGAGGCCGAAGCCCGAGAAGAACGTCAGGCTCGACGCGGCGAGGGAGACGGCGCAGATGATCAGGTAGGTCATGAGATTTCCATCGGGACTCGGTCCAGGATGAGTTCAAACGCTCGCGTTGCGCTGGGGCAGTTTAGCTAATACGAGCGCTCGGCCCAACCCGCCCCAACCTGAATAATGGTAAAATGTCCTCGTACCCCGGAGGAACGTTATGGGCGGTCTCGGAACCACGGAAATCGTCATCATCGCCGTCGTCGCGCTGATCCTTTTCGGACCCAGCAAGATCCCTGAGTTCGCGAAGCAGTGCGGCCGCGCCATGAATATGTTCAAGAAGGGCCTGAAGGAAGGCATCGACGACGACGATGCCCCCAAGAAGGACGATGAACCGTCCAAAAAGCCCTGAGTAAGCCCGTGATCGTCTTCGCCGCGGGCTGCTTCAACCGCGTCCACGCCGCGCATGTCCGCCTGCTGCGCTCCGCCCGCGTCCTGGGCGACATCCTCGTCGTCGTGCTATCCAACGATTCGCACAACCGCAAGCCCAACGCCGTCCCCGCGAAGCAAAGGAAGAAATGGGTCGAGGCCCTGGGCATCGCCGACAAGGTGGTGATCGGCGACGCCGCGAGCTTCGCCGAGACGATGAGAAGGGAGAACCCCGACATCCTCGTGCTCGGCTACGACCAGAAGCTGCCCGATCCGGAGACGGAGAAGGCGGTCAAGGACATGGGTGTCGACGTGATCGTGATGCCCTGGTTCCCGGGCAAAGAAGACCAAAGCTCGTCGTCCTGCGGATAGGCGCGACCGCGTGAAGCGCGACAAGATCTATCTGTTCTTCGCGGTGAACTATTTCGCCCAGGGCATGGGCGGGCTCGCCTACGAGCCGGTGTCGTACTACCTGAAGGATGCCCTCCAGCTTGGGCCGGGCCAGGCCGCGCTGTTCGTGGCGTGGATGACCTTGCCCCTGACGATCAAACCCCTGTTCGGCGTCCTGACCGATTTTCTGCCATGGGCGGGAAAGAGGCGCGCGCCGCACCTGATCGCGGTGTCTCTTCTGACCTCGCTGGGCTGGCTGCTGCTCGCCGGGCTCAAGGAGCCGAACTACCTCGCGGCGCTCGCTCTCCTGATATTAGTGAACGTCGGCTTCGTGCTGTCTGACGTGGTCTGCGACGGCGTGATGGTGGAGAGAGGGAAGGAGCGCGGGAAGACCGGGATATACCAGGCCGTGTCGATCGGGACGCTCTATGGAACCTTGATCGTGACCGGCCTCGGAGGAGGTTGGCTGGCGCAGCACGCGCCTTATCGCTGGGTGTTCATACTCACGGCAATTTTCCCCTTGATGACGGCGTGGTCGGCGAGGTGGGTTGATGAGGCCGGGGTCGGGGACGTGAAGGAGACGGCGGCGCGGGGCTGGAGCGGCCTGACCGGGATGTTCCGCGACCCGAAGGCCTGGGCCGTGGCGCTGGGGATCTTTCTTTGGAGCTTCAGCCCGTTCCTCGGCACGGCCCAGTTTTATTATCAGAGCGAGGCGCTGAAGCTGTCGCCGATTTTCATCGGAGGCTTGGCCACGGCGGGGGGCTTCGCGGGGTTGGCGGGAGCGGGATTGTTCGCCCGTCTGACCGGCGGAGGCACCGAGAGGATCGCCCGCGCGTCGGTCTGGCTCGGCGCGCCGCTGACGTTGCTGTATCTGTTCTACCGGGGACCGTTGTCGATCATGATCCTGACCGTGCTGTTCAGCCTGACCGGAGTGATGTTTCGCTTGGCGTGGATGGACCTCGCGGCGAAGTCCTGCCCCGAAGGGGCCGAGGCGACCGTTTTCGCGGCCTACATGGCGGTGTTCAATATCGCCGCGAGCGCGTCGAACACGCTTGGAGGCCGGCTGTACGAAAGCCTCAGCGCCGCGCACGGGGCGTATGCCGCGATGGTGGTCTTGTCCCTGGTCGGCACGGCGGGAACGCTCGCCGCGTGGCCTTGCTTGCGCTTCGCGCTAAGGCACGACGCGGCGCGCGCCTAGGTAGCGCTGGCCGAACCACTTGTTGTTGAGGTCGGCGACCATCACGCCCTTGGACGAGGAGGCGTGGATGAACTTCTTGGCCTTGGGATCGGTGACCATGCCCACATGGGAGACTCCGGCGCCCATGGTGTTGAAGAAGATGAGGTCGCCCTCGCGCAGGGTCTCGGTCTTGTCTCCCGTCTTCCACTGATCGCGGCTGACGCGGGGGATCTTGACCCGGTTCTCGCCGAAGGTGTTCTGCGTGAGGGCGGAGCAGTCGATGCCCTGATGCGTGGTGCCGCCCCAGACGTACGGAGTGCCCAGATAGGAGCGCGCGGAGGCGTCGAGGCCGGGCCACAGCTTCTGGATGCCGGGCGACACGGCGACGGGCTCCGGCTCGACGCGAGGCGCGGGCTTGGGCGCCGGACGGTCGGGCTTCGGAGTGGTGACGCGCGGCATCTGCGGGATGCCCAGGCCGAGGCGTCCCAAAGCGTCGGTGGTCTTCTTCTGGGCTTCTTTGAAGACGGGGACCTCGGCGATCACGGACTTCACCGCGGGGGGGATATAGACCGGGGGCGGGGGCAGGGCCTTGGTGAAGACGCCCTTGTAGTCGGGGATGGCGGGCTTCTTCTTGGCGCGGCGAGCCTTTAAGAAGACCGCCTTGGCGTCGGCGCTGATGCGGCCGGGGCCCTTTTTGCCCTCCATCAAGGTACCGAACAGATAGCTGGCATAGTCCTTTGGATCAAAACCATTTTTCACGCCGTCGACGAGCGACCATTTCAAGGTGTTGAAGTCCGAGTCGGGCAGGTTCTTCTCCATGGAGACGCGCACGAGGTCGGCGGCGACGTCGCCGGGGACCTTGCCGTCGATGAGCTGCTTGTAGCCGTTGGCCCAGGTGGAGAGGGTGTCGGCGGAGACCTTCTTGCGGTAGCCGTACAGGGCCACGCCCTCGACGACCTCGGGATCGGCGCCGCGCGACATGGCCTGATAGGCGGCGAAGGCGACGTCGGCCACGCGCTCGGGGGGAGCCTGGTCGAAGGAGCCCTCGGTGAGGATGTGGAGAACCACGGGGATGGCCTTCGCGCGCTGGGGATTGACGACCTGCACGCCGTAGTCGGCGAAGCGGTCCTTGATGGCGGACATGAGGGCCGCGCGTTCGGCGGGCTCATAGCCCTTGTCGGACTCGAGGGCCTCGCCCAAAGTCTCCAGGACGTTCTTTCGCGGCTGGGCGGACGCGGGAGCGGCGAGGAGGAAGAGGAGAAGAAGGGGGAAAGTGTTCATCGTTTCAGCTTGCTCCTGATCTCGTCGCGCATCTCGTCGCCGAGGTCTTCCATTTTAGAGATCTCGGCCTCGATGAGGCTTTCCGTCTTGAAGGGCTTGCTCTCGGTGATCATGACGCGCGGCACGGCCGGCTTGGCGACGGTGACGGTGCGCGGCGCGGGGGCGGGAGCGCGCGAGAGCGTCCCGGAAACCGAGGGCGCGGGCGCGACGAGCTTCACTTCGGCCGCCGGGGGAGCGGGGACGGGCTTGGGGACGCCCGCGGTCAGCACGGGGGCGGAGGCGGCGCCGTAGGCCAGCGCCTCGCCTTGGGCGGACAGCCAGCGTTTGGCGATGTCGGCCTTGACCGCGAAATTGACCGAGGTGATGGCCAGGCCGTCGGCGGCCTTGCGCGACATGAGGGTGTTGACTCCGACGAGGCGGCCGGAGGCGTCGAGCAGGGGCCCGCCGGAGTTGCCGCGGTTGATCGACGCGTCGGTCTGGAAGGCGTCCTTGCCCTTCACGCCGCCGAGGTCGGCGAGCACGGTGCTGATCACCCCCGTGGTGAGCGTCCACAGGCCGCCCTGCTCGGGATGGCCGATCGCGGCGACGCGGTCGCCGACGGAGACATTGTCGGGATGGCCGAGGGCGATGGCGGGCGTGCCGGCGGGCAGGCGCTCGACCTCGAGCAAGGCGAGGTCGAGGCCGGAGTCCCAGAACAGGACCTTGGCCGCGACTGGATCGACGAGGTCGCGCTGGGCGCTGCCCGTGAGCTTGGCGGGCTTGAAGTAGACGTTGACGCGGGACCAGGGCTTTCGAGTGGCGTCGGAGATGACGACATGGGCGTTGGTCAGGATGCGGCGGCGACCGGCGTCGACGACCGAGCCCGTGCCGAGTTCGCCCGAGCCGGAGGAGGCCGAGGCTATGATAAGGACGACGGAGCGCGCGGCCTGCTGATAGACGGCCTTCGGGTCGAAGGCGACGGCGGGCTCGGGCGCCGCCGGGACGGCGTCGTCCTTGGCCAGGACGGCGGGAGCGGAGGAGGCGGGGGCGCGGCCCTTGAGCTCGGCCTGGGCCAGGGCGGCATAGACCTGGCCCGCGAGCAGGTGGGCCTTGGCTTCCGCCTCCGGCGGAAGTTTCTTTTGTAACCAGGAGTCGGAGAGGCCCTTGAGGGTCTCGTCGAGCTTGGCGGCGTCCGCGCCGGCGGTCCAGCCGGGGGCGGCGGGGCGGGCCGGCGAGGGGCCGGCGGCGAGGAGGCGGACGTAGGCGCCCCAGCCGGCCTTCACGAGCTCCTTGTCGTCGATGCGCGCGGCGGGGCCGGTCAGGAGCGCCAGCACGGCCGGGGCGGGCGCGGGCTTGCGCGGCTCCTTGGCCCAGGCCTCGAGGGCGGCGGCGGCTTCGCCGCGTCCCTCGGGGGCGCCCACGATGGAAAGCGCCTGCACGAACTGGGAGGCGGCCAGCGCCTCGTAGACCGGGCGCAAGGCGTTCTCGTCGGCGGCGGAGGCGGCGGGGCGGCGCAGCGCCGAGCGCAGGGCGCCCGCCCGGTCGAGCAGCAGCAGGTCGAGGTCTTCGCCTTGATCGGTCGGGATGCCGCCGCGCACGGCCGCGACGGCGGCGTGGCGTCGCGCATTGCGGACCGCGGGCGCGCCCAGATAGCTGGACACGCGCTTGAGCAAAGATGAGAATGACGAAGCGGATTCTGCCGCGGCGGACGGCAGCGCGACGACCGTCAACGCGGCGGCGAGGAGGAGATGACGCATGAAGCGATTATGTCCCCGCCGGGGCGGCTTGTCAAGGCGATGAACTGGCGGCAACTGTTTCTGGAAACAGTCGGCCTCAACGATGAAGTGTGATAAAATCGCCGCATGGCACGCGCCCGGCTCTGGCTGAAGGTCACCGCATCGCTCGCCCTGCTCGCCGCCCTCGCGGCGGGAGCGGCCGTGCTCGCGCTCAAGGCTTTCTTCCCGGAGCCCAAGGCGCGCGCCTTCGTGCTGGAGAAGGCGCGCAAGCAGCTCGGCCGCGAGGTGCGCCTGGCGCGCATCGACGCGGGCCTGACCGGCCTGCATCTGCAAGGGCTCGAGGTCTCCGAGCGTCCTGATTTCGCCGCCGGCACCTTTCTCAGCGTCGAGACCTTCAGCCTGCGCCCGAGCTGGAAGGCCTTGCTGCGGCGCAAGCTCGTGATCGCCTCGGCGTCGGCCGACGGGCTGGTGGTGAGCGTCGTCCGCAACGCCGACGGCTCCTTCAACTTCGACACGCTCGCCGGCTCCGCCGCTGCGTCAACGGCAGCCCCGGCGAAGCCCTCGGAGGAAGCGCCGGCGGAATTCAACGTTCGGCACCTGCGGGTGGCCCGGGGCGCGGCGGCCTACGTCGACAAGGCCGCGGGAGCGTCCTGGTCGGCCTCGGGGCTGACCTTGCGGCTCGACGACTTCAGCCTCGCCGAGCCCTTCGACCTCGAGGCGTCGGCGCGCGTGAAAGGCAAGGCGGGCGGCCGGCCCGTCGACGCCGCGCTGGGCTTCGAGGGCACCGTCCATCCCGCGCGCGGCGACCGGGACAAGTTCAAGGTCGACGTCCGCCGCCTCAG
This sequence comes from Elusimicrobiota bacterium, assembly GCA_030696455.1. Taxonomy (GTDB): domain Bacteria; phylum Elusimicrobiota; class Elusimicrobia; order UBA1565; family UBA9628; genus GWA2-66-18. Next base: position 34,652 of record JAUYSH010000120.1, on the reverse strand, counting down.
CGCCGAGCAGGAGGGGCTCGCTCTCGTCGCGAAGGGGAAGGTCGCCGGCCTCGAGGCTCCGGCGGCCGAGCTCGAAGCGGCCTTGACCGCGGCGGGCAAGACCTTGCTCGACGCGAAGGGGGACATCTCCGTCTCTTCGCCCGCGGCCGGCGGCGCGCGCGTCATCGACGTCGACCTCAAGCTCAAGACGTCCGGCCTCGACACGACCTTGATCGCGAAATGGCTCCCGGCGGCCGGCATCCCCGCCCTGACGATCCCCGCCGGGGACGCCGTGCTCGAGGGACGCTATGAAGGAAGCACGGCCGCGCTCAAGTCCTTCCGCGTGAGCTGGGCGGAAGGCAAGATCGAGGGCTCTGGCGCCGCGCGAGGCCTCGGCGGGAGCGCGCCGGTCTATGAGGGAAGGGCGAAGTTCGGCGTCGACGTGCCGGAGATCCGCGCCGGCCGCTACCCTTGGATCAAGCTTCCGCCCAAGACCTTCATCCCCGCCATGCGCCTCGACGGCGAGGGCGCTTACGCGGGAGGCGAGGTCAGGCTCGCCTCGCTGGAAGCGAAGTTCAAGCAGGGGACCGCGTCGGCCTCCGGCGTCGTGCGCGGGCTGGGCGGGGCCAAGCTCATCCCCGACCTGGCTTTGCGCTTCGCCGTGGACGTGCCCTCTTTCAAGGTCTCCGAGCTCCCCGTGGCCGTCGCCGCCCTTCCGCCCGGCTTCATCGTCCCCGCGATGCGCCTCGACGGCGGCGCGCGCGTGAAGGGCGACGACCTCGTCTTCGAGAAGGCCGCGATCAAGGGCAAGAGCGGGACATTGCGCCTCGACGGCGTCGTCGCCAAGGCCCTGGCGGGCGCGCCGGACCCCGCCCTCGACATCACGGCCGACCTCGACCTGCCGGCGCTGACCGACAAGGACCTGCCCTTCCCCGGGGTGCCCCCGGGCCTCGAACTGCCCGCCTCACGCTGGGACGCGGACCTCTCCTACACCCCGCGCGCGATCCGCCTGCGCCGTTTCGCCGTGAAGATCGCGAGCAACGAGATCTCCATCGAAGGCGGCGTGTCCGATCCCGCCGGGCGAGGCGCCTTCGACCTGCTCGTCAAGTGCAAGCGCTTCGTACTCGAGGAACTGACGCGCCTGACGCCGCGGACCCGGGACCTCAAGCTGGCCGGCTCGGGCTTCTTCGCGCTCTCCGTCACCGGGACCAAGGAGAAGCCGCTGTTCGGAGGCAAGCTGCAGTTCAAGGGCCTGGGGGCCACGGTCGCCGAGATGGCGCTTTCGGAGTTCACCGGCACGGCGTCCTTCGACGAGCGACGCATCGACGTCCCGAATCTGACGGGCAAGATCGCGGACGGAACGCTGACGATGGACCTGACGGTCAAGGAGTACGCGAAGGTCCCGGAGATCCAAGTCGAGGCATCCCTCGACCGCTTCGACCTGGGCCGTTATCTGACGGCCAAGAAAAAGCTCGAGACCGACGCGAAGGCCTCGCGGGCCGGCAAGGCGGAAAGGGCCGGCAAGCCGACGGAAGCCAAGCCCGCGACGCCGATCCGCACGCGCGGCAAGGTGGACATCGGCGCGTTGATACACCCGAACGCCCAGGTCCAGGCCGTCGCCGCGTCCTGGGACCTTTACGGCGTCACGCCCGACATGAAGAAGCTCAGCGGCGACGCCAAGATCGGGACCGGCGCGGGGAAGCTTCACGCCGTCGGAGACATGGCCCTGCAGTCCCCGATCGTGAAGGTCCTGATCTTCCCGATCCTGATCTTCCAGAAGCTCAGCCTGGGCGTGAACCTCAACGACATCACCGTCCGGCGGATCACCGGCGATTACCTCTTCAAGGATGGGGTGATGACCTTGCGGCAGTCGGAGATGGACTCGACCGCCGCCCAGATCTCCGCGCTCGGCACGATCGACCTTCCCGCCGAGGCCCTGGACCTCACCGTGACCGCCCAGGTCGGCAACCTTCCCGCGCTCGACGTGGCGGTGACCGGCACCGTGACCACCCCCAAAACCAAGGTCAAGGTCGGCAAGCTCCTCGAGAACGCCGGCAAGAACCTGATCGAAGGCCTTCTCCGGCGCTGACGCCGAGGAATCGGTGTCAGTCCTCCCAATTTCACTTTTCCCTGGGCGGCCCGACGAATAGTGAAAACGGCAGGACTGACACCGACTGCCCGACGCCCGTTACTGGTTCTCGAAGAAGGCGGTGATGGCCGAGGCGGTCTGCTCGGCGGCCTTTTTCGCCAGGCCGGCGGCGGCGCGGCGGCGGGCCTCGCCGGCGTCGGCAGAGGCCTGGCGCTCGGTCACCTCGAAGCGGGCGAAGGCCTTGTCCGCGCGGCCGTCCTTGAGGGTGACCGTCGCCGACCCTCGCGACCATTTCCAGCGGGCGTCGCCTCCCTCGACCGTCTGGGCGCCGGAGCGGGACTCGACGATCAGATCGCCGGCGTCGCCGGGGTTGCCGCGCTTGGCCGTGAGCCCCGAGGCGGCGAGGCCGGAGACGAGGCCGGTCTCAAGCCCCTCGGAGTGCTCCCCGGTCGCGATGACGACGACGTCGAGCGCCTGGAGTGCTAAGGCCGCGGCGGCCCGCGCGGCGGAGACATCGACGGTCGAGGCGAGCGCGCCGCCGCCCAGCACGCGGCGGTCGTTCTCGAGGTCGAGCCGGCCCTTGAGCACGGCGGCGAGCTTCGCGCCGGCCTTGGCGCGCTCGAAGCGGTCGACGGAGCCTTCGAGGCGGGCCTTCCACAGCGACGCGTCGGCATCGAGCGCGGCGGTCCGCTCAGCGACGGCGACCATGGCTTTGCCCTTGTTGAGAACGGCCAGGGCGTAATGACGGTTCGTGGAGGCGTCCTTCCAGCGCTCGACGACCTCGACGCCCTCGAGCATCTTCTTCGAGGCGGTCTGCACCTTCTGGGCGACGACCTGCGAGAACGAGGTGCTCGCCGCGCCGCCTTGGGAGAGGCTCGTCTCGGTCTCGTCGACGGTGGTGTCCACGGTGACCGCGCTCGAGAACACGCGGGAGATCTCGCCGCGGGCGCGGTCGGCGGCCGACTCCTCATCGTCGCCGCTGCCGACGCCGAGGACGTTCTGGGCGCGCGTCCAGCGGGGGCTCTCGCCCTCCACCCAGTTGGGCCGCGACCCGCCGGAGGAGGATTTACGCGCGGCTCCGCCTCCGCACGCGGTCAGCAGGGGCACGGCGGCGGCGAGTGCTACGAGCAGCGTGTTTCTCATAGAGCGGTCCTGTCGTGGAGGTAGGTTCGCCGTCCTTGGCGGATGACGACGTCTTTGAACGTGCGGCTGGAAAGCTCGGCGCCCGAGGGACCCAGGTACTTGACGACCACGTCATGCGTGCCGGGCGGCAGGCGCAGGCGCGCGACGCGGAACTGCGCGGGCAAGGTGGCCCAGGCCCGGATGTCGGCGCCCTCGGTGGCGGCCGACGTGGCGGCCCCGCCGGCCTGGGCGAGAAGGTGCTGCCAGGAGTTCTTGCCGTACTTCTTGGAGACCTCGTCGGCGACGGCCTTGGCGAGGACGAACTTGACCGTCGCGCGGGCGATGGCGCGCGTGCGGATCACCGCCTGCCGCTCGGCCAGGTCCTTGCGCGCGATGGCGGAGATATCCTGGGCGAGCTCCGTCGGCGCGGTCACGCCTCCGGCCTCGACCGCGGAGGCGGCGATTTGGAACGGGTCCTGGACGTAGTCGGGGTAGGAGACCGTGATGGACTTGCCGAGCAGCCCGCCGCGGATCGCGTTCTTGGCCTTGGCGGCCTCGGCTTCGTCGTCCTGAGAGGCGTCGAGGGCGATGGCGGCGTCGCGCCAGGCCACGGAGAAGGACTTGCTGACCTTGCGGGGGGCGACGCCGTTGTAATGCAGGAACACGAGCTCCCCGCCGTTCTTCCCGCCCGCGGGCTCCAAAGACGGGGCGGGCAGGCCGTAGGCGGCGGCGTACAGCTTGTAGGCGGCGCGGGATTTTTCCCGGGCGATGCGCGCATCGTCGAGGCGGCCGTCGTCCTCGTAGAGCAGGCTGGCGAGGAACTGGGCGAAAGCGTCGTCCTTGTAGGCCGTATTCTTTCCGTGGAGCGTGTCGGCGTACTCCTGAAGGAGGCGGGAGAGCTTGCGCACCTCGACGAGGGCGTTCTCCTGGTCGCCGAGGAACACATAATTGAGCGCGCGGTAGGCGTTGACCATCGCCCTTTCGAAGCGCTCGCCGGCGTACTCGGTCGTGTTGTCGTTGAGCACCAAGGTCCCGGCGGCCTTGCTCACGCTCTTGGTGTAGAGCTCCTCCATGCGCCGCTCCGCCTTGTCGAGGCTCGCGTCGCTCTCCTTGAACCTGCCGGCGTCGTGCTGGACCGCGCCGAGGTCAAGGTAATAGAGGACCTGGTTCTTCTTCCCGTAAGAGCTTTCCTTGGCCTTCTCGACGCGGGCCTGCGCCCCGTCAAAGTTCCGGGCGGCGAGCAGGCCGTTGACGTCCTTGCGCATCGAGCCCGACGGGCCGCCGCACGCCGCGAGGAGCACGAGCAGCGGCAGGAAAAGCACGGCCCCGCCTCTCTGGGGAGAAAGGCGGGGCCGTTTAACGCCCATCGATCACCCTACCAGCCGGCCTTGGAGCGCTTGACGAACTTCTTGAGCTTCTTCTGGCCGTTCCAGACGATCTTGTTCGTCTTCAGGTCGAGCATCTTGAGGTTCGTCTGATAGAAGACCACGGCCTTGCCGCCTTCCTGGTCCACGATCTGGTTCAGCGCGCCGCTGAGCATGAAGTCGGCGCCGGTCTCCTGGCCGTGGGCCTTGCGGGTCGATTCCTCGGCGTTCGTGTCCTGGTCGAGGCGCTCCTCGCGGACCTCGCCGCGCTCGCCCTTGCTGGCGACGAACTCCACCTTGCCGGAGTTGATCAGGGAGCGCTGCAGGTCCTCGACGAAGGTGTCCGTGTTGATGTGCTCCTGGGACTGGTTCTTGACCGAGCCCACGATCACGGTCGGGTTCTTGCCCAGCTTCGCCTGGGCGGCCCCGTACCAGGGCCGCGACAGGCTGTCGGCGATCATCTCCTCGGCCACGAGGCGCGAGTCGGTGTCGTTCCAGCGGCCGCTGACGTCCTTGACCGAGCCTTCGTCCATGCGCTGCACCGAGGTGCCGCCGCACGCCGTGAGGACGAGGGCCAGCCCGACGAGGGGGAGGGCCTTGAGCATTTTAGTGCTTCGCCTCTTCCGCGGCGAGCTCGTCGAAGGCCTTCTCGGCGTTCGCCTTCACGTAGTCGCGGACCTTGGCGTCGAGCTCCTTGGACTCGTTGAGGCTCTGTTGGACGGCCGCCATGTCGAGCTTGACGAGGGCGAACAAGGTCCCGTCGGAGGGATCCTTCCAGTGGTCGACCGGGATCGAGCCGTGGAGGGTGAACTTGGCGAAGTTCTTCATCGTGTTGGAGACCATCTGCTCCTCGGAGGACTTCGTCATGTCGCCCGCGGTGATCGAGGCCATGTAGTCCTTGGTCAGCGAGGTGACGTAGGAGTTCATGATCTTGGCCAGCTCGGCGCGGCCGCGGTCGTCGGCGGCGGAGACGGAGAGGGCGCGGTTGCGGATGCCCTGGGCGATGCCGACCCCGTAGAACACCTGCTTGCCGTCCTTGTCCTTCATGGCGCCGGAGCCCTTGTTGACCCACTCCGGGGCGTTGTTGGCGATCGGCGACTTCTTGGCGCCGCCGCAGGCGCCCAAGGCGAGGGCGGCGACGAGCACGAGCGCGATGCGGCCGAAACTGTTGCTGTTCATAAGTCCTCCGGCCGGGCCTTTGGCCCGGCGTTTCTGAAGTCTAACAGACAGGGGGGGGTCTGTCAAGAAAGGCCAATGTGACCGTGGTCACGTCCATTTTGGTATTATCGGCCATGGCCTCCCCCGACGAAAAGAACCTGGTCTGGCTCGATCTGGAGATGACCGGCCTCGAGCCCGAGAAGGACTTCATCCTCGAGATCGCCACGGTCGTGACCGACGGGGAGCTCAACGTCCTGGCCGAAGGCCCCTGCCTCGCCATCCATCAGCCGGACGATATCCTCCACGCGATGGACCCCTGGTGCGTCGAGCAGCACGGCAAGTCGGGTCTCACGCAGCGCTGCCGGGACTCCGCGGTCACCGTCCTCGACGCTCAGATGCAGACCCTGGCCTTCCTGTCGCCCTGGTGCGCTCCGGGCAAGTCGCCGCTGTGCGGCAACACCATCGGCCAGGACCGCCGCTTCCTGGTCAAGTACATGCCCCGCCTGCACGACTACTTCCACTACCGCTCGATCGACGTCTCTTCCATTAAAGAGCTCGTCTCGCGCTGGTACCCCGAGCAGAAGTACGTGTACTCCAAGAGCAAGCAGCATCTTTCGCTCGCGGACGTGCACGAGTCGATCGCCGAGCTCAAGCACTACCGCAAGAACGTCTTTCGCTGACGCGAAATATCGATAAACGCTCCGAACAAGAAGTACGGCCCCCGACGTTTTCTCCGCCGGGGGCCGTTTTGCTTCTGCCGCTAGTTTAGCGTGAGAAGCCGTCAGCCGCCATGGACGGCGCGTCGTGCGTGCGTGACGCGCCCGTGAAGTCAGTTGCCGACGGACTTGCGGTCGGGGTGGCCTTTGATGCCCTCGCAGCCGCACGAGTCGGGATGGGGCTCGCCTTCCTTCCAGCCGTCCTTCTCGAGCTGGGACTTGACCCAGCAGGGGTAGCACAGCATCAGGCGGTTGATCGGCTTGTTCTCGCCGCAGCGCATGCACATGCCCTTGGAGGGCGGGGCGCGCTTGGGGATCTTGGCGAGATCGACCTCTTCGCGCGGCAGTTCCCGCTGGTCCGGCTCGGCCGGGACGACCTTCTCGATCACGAGCTCTTCGGTCAAAGTCTTCATCATATGCCTACACCTCGATTGCATTTTTTGCACCAGCCGCCGCCCTTGCCCGCGACGGACTTGCGCGCCAAGGTCACCGTCTCCTTGCACCCGGGGCAGGCCACCGTCAGCCCGCCCGCGTCGAGGGCGGGGAAATCCTTGTCGAACGCCTCCTTGGAGCCGTGACGGGGCTGCAGCCATTGCCCGGGGCGGCTCACGCGGCGGCTCCCTTGTCCTTGATCATCTTGACGAGCTCGTAAGGCAGGCCGAAATGCTCGTTCTCCTCGACCGTCTCGAGCTCCTCGATCGTCGTGACCCCGTAGCGCTCCTTGCACAGCGTGACGACCTCCTGGAAAAGAATTTCCGGGGCCGACGCTCCGCTCGTCAGGCCCAAGGTCTTGACGCCCTCGAGCCACTCGTCCTTGATGTCGGCGGCGCGCTCGATGAGGCGGGACTTGACGCCCTTGGCCAGGGCGACCTCCACGAGGCGGTTGGAGTTGGAGCTGTTGGGCGCGCCGAGCACGAGCAGGAGGTCGATCGAAGGAACCATCGCCTTGACCGCGTTCTGCCGGTTCTGGGTCGCGTAGCAGATGTCGTCCTTCTTGGGCGCCCCCAGCTTGGGGAAGCGTCGCTTGAGCACGGCGACGATCTCGCGCGTGTCGTCGAGGGATAAGGTCGTCTGCGTGAGATAGGCGATCTTGTCGGGGTTGGGGACCGAGATGGTCTCGGCCTCCGCGACCGAGCCCACGACCACCATGTGCTCGGGCGCCTCGCCGAGCGTGCCGATCGTCTCGACGTGGTCGCGGTGGCCGATCAGCGCGATCGTGTAGTCCTGCTTGGCCAGCGCGATCGCCTCGAGGTGGACCTTGGTGACGAGCGGGCAGGTCGCGTCGATGATCTTGAGCTGGCGCGCGCGCGCCTCGGCCACGACGTCGGGGCCGACGCCGTGAGCGGAGAAGATCAGCCAGGAGCCGTTGGGCACTTCGGTGAGCTCCTCGACGAAGATGGCGCCCTTCTGGCGCAGCTCGTCGACGACGTAGCGGTTGTGGATGATCTCGTGGCGGACGTAGACCTTGCCGCCGCACAGCTCGAGGGCGCGCTCGACGACCTCGATGGCGCGCACGACGCCGGCGCAGAAGCCGCGGATCTTCGCGATCACGAGCTTCTCGATGCGGATCTGGGAGGGGGACGAGGTGGTCATTAAGCCTCCTGGCTTTGAGCGGCGGCGCGCGATTTCTGCGGCAGCCACGCGGCGACCCGCTCGGCGATCTTGGGGCCCGACAGCCCGATCGAGTCGTACAGCAGATGCGGCGCGCCGTGCTCGACGAACGAGTCCGGAATGCCGAGGCGCAGAACCTCCGCGCGCCCGGGGGTGAGGGCTTCCAGGACCGCCGAGCCGAAGCCGCCCTGGATCACGTTGTCCTCGATCGTCACGAGGCGCGGCGTCTTGGCCGCGCACTCCTTGAGCAGCTCGACGTCCATGGGCTTGACGAAGCGCATGTTGACCACACCCGCCGAGATGCCCTTGTCCTCGAGAATCTGGGCCGCCTCGAGCGCCGGGTGGACCCGGTTGCCGATGGCGAGCAAGGTCACGTCGGTGCCGTCCTTGAGGCGCACGCCCTTGCCCACGGGCAGGGCCTTGGCCTCGGCGTCCATCGCGACCCCGATGCCGTTGCCCCGGGGATATCGAATGGAAACCGGCGCGTTGAGCTCGATGGCGGTGCGCAGCATGTTCTGCAGCTCGTTCTCGTCGGCCGGGGCCATGACGGTCATGCCCGGGATCATGCGCAGGTAGGAGTAGTCGAACACGCCGTGGTGCGTCGGGCCGTCCTCGCCGACGAGGCCGGCGCGGTCGAGGCAGAGGATCACCGGCAGCTTCTGCAGGCAGACGTCGTGCTCGATCTGATCGTACGCCCTCTGGAGGAAGGTCGAGTAGATGGCGACGATCGGCCGGTAGCCCTCGGACGCGAGCCCCGCGGCGAAGGTCACCGCGTGCTCCTCGGCCAGGCCCACGTCGAAGTAGCGCTTGGGGAAGCGGTCGCGGAAGGCGTCCATGCCCGTGCCTTCCGGCATGGCGGCCGTGATGCCCACGATGCGGGGGTCGCTCTCGGCCTCCTTGACGACGGCCTTGCCGAACACGGCGGTGTAGGTGGGCGGCGGCTCCTTGGTGATGGGCGTCTTGAGGAACTTCGCGGTGGCCACGTCGAACTTGCCCGGGCCGTGCCACTTGTACTGGTCCTCCTCGGCGGCGGGGTAGCCCTTGCCCTTCTTCGTCACGCAGTGCACGAGCACGGGGCCGCCGAGCGTCTTGACGTGCTTGAACACCGAGGCGAGCTGCTCGACGTCGTGGCCGTCCACGGGCCCGAAGTACGTGAAGCCCATCTCCTCGAACAGCATGCCGGGGAAGAGCAGGACCTTCGCGCGCTTGGCCAGGCGGAGGATGCTCTCGCCCCAGAACTGGAAGCGGGCCAGGAACTTCTTGACGGTGTGTTCGGCGTTGCGCACGGCGCCGAGGGTCAGCAGCTTCGACAGGAACGCGCCGAGCGCGCCGACGCGGTTGGAGATGAACATCTGGTTGTCGTTGAGCACGACGATGATGTCCGTCTGCACCTGGCCCGCGTTCTGCAGGCCCTCGTAGGACTCCCCGCCCGTCATGCAGCCGTCGGAGACGATCGCGACGACCTTGTTCTTCTCGCCCTTGAGGTCGCGCGCCACGGCCATGCCGAGCGCGGCGGAGATCGCCGTCGAGGCGTGCCCGGCGCCGAAGGAGTCGTACTCGGATTCGGACCGTTTCAGGAAGCCGGACAAGCCGCCGAACTGGCGGATCGTGCCCATGCGGTCCTTGCGGCCGGTCAGGATCTTGTGGCCGTAGGTCTGATGCCCGGTGTCCCAGACGAGCCGGTCCTTGGGCGTGTCGAAGGCGTAGTGCAGGGCGACCGTGATGTCGGTCGAGCCCAGGCTCGAGGCGAGATGGCCGCCGAGCTTGGACACGGTGTCCAGGATGAACGCGCGCACCTCCGCGGCGACCTTCGGCAGCTGCTCGGGCTTGAGCTTCTTGAGGTCGGCGGGCGAATCGATGTCTTTGAGCAGTTCCATGGTCATTTATCCCTTTCGATGATGTAGTCGGCCAATTCGTGGAGCGTCTCGGCCTTGCGGCCGAAGCTCTTGAGGTGCGCGTGCGCCATCTCGACGAGCGCGCGCGCCTTCGCGCGCGCCCCGTCCACGCCGTACAGCGAGGCGTAGGTCAATTTGTCGTTGTCGCGGTCGCTGCCGCGCTTGCCCAGCTTCTTCTTGTCGCCCACGACGTCGAGGACGTCGTCGGCGATCTGGAAGGCGAGGCCGATGCATTCTCCGTAAGACCGCAGGGCCTCCCGCTTGGCGTCGGCGGCGCCGGCGAGGACGGCGCCCGCGTCGAGGCTCGCGATGATCAATGCACCGGTTTTTCTCCGGTGCACCGCCTCTAGAACCTTCGCGGCGGCGGCCTTGGAGATCTTCTTGGACATGCCTTCGGCGGCGAGGTCCGCGACCTGCCCTCCGACCATGCCTTCGCCGCCCGCCCCGTAGGCGATCAGGCGCACGAGCTCGGCCGCTTCGCGGCCCTTCAATTTATTATCGGCCGCGTTCTCCGCGGCGGCCTCGAAGGCCTTCGTGAGCAGGCCGTCGCCGGCGAGGATGGCCATCGCCTCGCCGAACACCTTATGGTTCGTGGGCTTGCCGCGGCGCAGATCGTCGTCGTCCATCGCGGGGAGGTCGTCGTGGATTAAGGAATAGGTGTGGATCATCTCGAGCGCGGCCGCCGTCTTGAGCGCCTTCTTCGCGTTCAGGCCGCAGCACTCCGCGGCCTCGAGGACGAGCGTGGGGCGAAGGCGCTTGCCGCCGGCGAACAACGAGTAGCGCATCGCCTTGCGGATGGACTCGGGCAGGTCGGGGGTGGGGGAGAGGAGCTTCTCCATGCACATGTCGACCATGGCCGTATTTTTTTCCATGGCCCGCACGAGAGAGGTGGTCATCACAGGTTCTCCAGATAGGCGGTCAAGAATCGGGAAAGGGTCTTCATCGCGCGGGCGGAGCGATAGCCCGTGCGGATCAGCGAGGGCAAAGAGGAGGCGTGATCGCGCGCGAAGCGCGCAAGAGACAAGGCATCTTCTCCATCCGGATATTCGCCCGTGATCTCCTCGTCGGCGTCGTCGAGGACCGCGCGCACGGCGATGGTCGGGATCTTGCCGTCGGCCCAGCGCCGGACCGCCGCGGTTTCCATATCACAAGCAATCGCGCGCTGTTCCTGGCCAAGGGCCAGCTTGGTGTCAGGCTTTAAAACGATGTTGGTGTGGAGTATCTTGCCGAAATGGAAGGGCGTGGAGCGCCGTTCCGCCGTTTCTTTGAGAAGGCCGACGAAGTCCAGCTCCACCTCGCGAACGTCGGCCACGATATCTGCGTGGCGGACGTCTTTCTGCATGCTCCCGCAAAGTCCCGCGCTGATGACGAGTAACCATCCGTTGCCGTCCAAGCCGTTGAGCTTGTCCGTGGTGTTCTTCGCCCCGATCCCGGTCTTGACCAGGACCACGCGCCGCCCCCCGACGACGCCTTCGAACCGGTCTTCGCCCGCCGCCTCCAGGCCCAGGGCGTTCGCCAACGGCCGTGCTTCCCACCGCGTCGCGGCGGTGATCAGGATCGGGGTTTTGGGGAGCTTGACGCGAGGCGTTTCGGTCGATTCTTCCATCAAAATGGGCATCGACGCGTATTATCCCATTTTCCGGCCCGTTTCAGACGGAGAAAATCGAATCAGCCCGCGCCGAACGCCATGTTTATCCCAAGATAAACCTGGCCGGCGGAGGGAACTTTTCGGGGGGGTCGATCGTATGATAAGGAGGCCCCGTTCCGAGCCTCGGGAGGACGCCATGATCGATACGCTTGAGGTCCCGCGCCGCAGGCACGGCAGGAGAACGCCGCCCATCGCCTGCCGCCACATCGTGAGAACCGTCGAGTCGATGTCCGAACGGCGCATCGGCTTTCATTCGACCCGGTCGCCCGACTTGGAAACAGGCTGGTGCTCGGCCTGCGACAAGGCGCTCGCCGCCGCGGGAGGGAGGTGGACCGAGGCCCTGCGGAAGCGGGCGGGCTTCGCCGAGCTGTGCCCGTGCTGCTTCGGGCTCGCGAGGCTCGAGGCGGCCTACGGCTCGCCCTCCCGATCGCGCTGACCCGGGGCTTGCGAAATGTACCCGTTGGTGTATACTTATGAGATGCTCAAGACCATCACGCTCAAAGCGCTGCGCCCCGGGCTCCCCCAGGTCGCGGATTCCGTCGAAACGAAGCTGGACCGGTACATCGTCACACGGCGAGGGCACCCGGTCATGATGCTCATCAGCCCCGAGGACTACGAAGGGCTCCTCGAGACCATCGAGATCCTCTCCGACAAGGCCGCCGCCAAGCGGATCCGCAAGTCGTGGAAAGACGCGCGCGCCGGCAAGACCGCATCCCTGGACGCGCTCCGGCTCCGGCTGGAAGGTGTATAAAGTCGAGCTGAGCCGGCAGGCGGAAAAGGACCTCGAACGGGTCTTTCGGGCCGACAAGAAGCTTTACCAGCGCTTCGTCGCCGCGCTCCGGGCGATTTCGCGGGATCCCGTCGCGGAGGGGAAGCCCCTCCACGGCGAGCTCAAGGGCCTGCGATCGCACCGGTTCGGCAGCTACCGGATACTGTATGAGATCCGGCAGGGCGAGCTTCTCGTCCTCGTCATCGATCTCGGACACCGGCGCGAGATTTACAAGTAGATCAGGGAAGCCTCCGCCCTTCGGCCGAACGCCGAGGGCCTGGACAGATTCCCCGACGGGGGGCATACTGTCGCATGCGCGCGGCTTGCCTGTCAGCGGTCTGTCTCGGATGGCTCATTCCCTGCGCGGCGGCCGGGGAAAAATGGGAATGGCCCGGCGATGCCGAAAAGCGGCCGTTGCGCGACGAAATCGACGAAGCCGGGCCCTCCCATCCATGGGCCGGCGAATATTACGAGGGCGATGGGCTCGGACATAACCTCAGCCTGACTTTGTCTCCGAAAGGGACTTTCATCCTCGAAAGCTCGGGTTGCACCGGCTCGAGTCCGACGGAGAGAGGGCGCGTCCGGCGAATTGGTGACACGCTTCGTTTCGAGGGGACGAAGTCGTATTGGCTCGCCGACAAGGACTTTCATGTCGTGACATGGGGCGCCCGCGCATATCTCCTAAGAGAAGGAGAACTCGTGCGGTTCGCCAACTACGTGAACCGGGGTTGGGAGCCGAGCTACGGCCGTCGCGGCCACTTCATGATGAGACGAGGGGCCGGGCTCAAGCTCGCGACCGGGCGCCCGAAGGTCCCTGCATCGATAGAGCCGCTCATCCTGGACCGCGTCGTCGACGCGTCGGTCATTTCGGTCGGACGACCGATATCGAACTCGACGGAGCCCTGGCCTGTCGGCGGGATAAAGACGCTTGTCGAGCTCGACGCCGGCAGCCGCGACGGTCTCTCCGCGGGATTGGAACTTCCCCTCCGGGGCGGAGCCGACGGCGAAGCGACCGTCGTCTCGACGAAAGAGAGGACCTCCACCGCCGAACTCGTCTCGACGACGACGCCGAATATCGGCTGGCGCGTTTCGACGCGGTACGACGATCGCCGAGATCTGCCGCCTCCGGATCGGCCGTTCCGGATCAAGGCCGTGGGATCCTCCCCCAGGGACTATCCGCCTCTGAATGAGGCGCTCCACATTTGGACCGGAGAGGTCCCTTTCGCGGGGGCGGAAGCACACGGCATCACGGTCATCGAAGTCGGCCGCGTTCACGTCGAGCTGACGAGCCGGGATCTGCTGAGCGATAAGTTCATCGCCGCCCGGTTCGAGGAAGCGGCGGCCGGGTTGGGGGCCAATGCCCGCCGCATGACGATGTATTACTACCCGGAACTGAAGGACGAGCGCCCGGGCCCCTGGCCGGTCGTCATGGACATCCCGGTCTATCGCGTCGAACATCACGGTCGTCCATTGGGCCCGCTTGACTTCGCCTCCTCCTGCCGCGAAGGCGGATGCTCCTATTGGGGCCAGACCGTGGCCGGATTGCGGGTCAATTCAACCCGCTACGCCAAAGAGATCGAGAAGGCGTTCAAGGAAAGCCGGTGCGCCCTTCTGCGGCTCTCGCGAGGCCAATGCGATGGCTGGAACGAGCTCAAGGTACAGGACCTCGACGCGCGGCAACTGGCGGCATTCCGGGATCTATGGGACTTGATGGAGAATCGGGGGCTCGTGGCGCGACACGAGCCGCAATATGAACGTAAATGGCGGGATCCGCTCGAGCGCGAGGCCGAGACGAGGCTCGCGCGGGTACGCTCGGCGGATCCCAAAGCCTACGATGAATACCTGATGTACCGGGACGAGAGGAACGCCGGATATGATTCACGGCGGCCTGAAGTTCCGGTAGGGCCGATCCCCGTCAAGCGCAAGCCGCTTTAGGGAAACAGCTGATTTGCTCCCGTCCATGGTACGCCGGCATGCAACTTTTTCGGGTGCTCAATCGTATGGTAAGTGAGGCCGCAGCCCGGACCACGGCCTCAGGAGATTACCATGTGCGATTCGAATCCTTGGAGCAAGCGTCACCACGGCGTAAACCAGATGGCGATGGCGTGCCGGCACGTCGTGAGCGCGCCGGACACGATGCACCCGACGGCGGTGGGCTTCCATTGGGCGTCGTCGGATAAGAAGCGCTACCCCGACGCCTGGTGCAGCAACTGCGACCGGGCGCTGACCGCGGCGGGAGGGGAATGGACGCCGGCGCTGATCGAGCGCGCCGGGTTCGGGATGCTGTGCCCGAGCCACTACGACTTCCTGAAGCTGTCCATCCAGCCGGGAGTCAAGGTCCTGTCTTTCCGAATTCGCTGACACCCCTATTGACAATATGTCAGACCTGACATACAATGGGGGAAGATGAGCCGGACCGGGAAAAGCCTGGTCCTGCTTCACGGAGAACTGTCTTCGCCGCCGTTATCTACGGCCGCGCGGAAAGAAGCGGGATTCCTATTGCGGGAGCTCCAGGAAGGCGAAAGCTTGGGAATGCCTCAGTCCAGGCCGATGCCGGTAATCGGCCCCCGGTGCCACGAACTGCGGATATCGGATGAGACGGTTCGGTGGCGGATCGTATACCGGATAGATCCGGATGCAATTCTTGTTTTGGACGTGTTCAAGAAGTCGACAAGAAAAACGCCGTATGGAGTGATTGATGCCTGTCAAAAAAGGCTCAGGGTCTACGACGATGAATGAAGCCAAGCGCAAGCGGCTCGAGGCCAAGGGATTTCGCTTCTCGACCGTAAAGGAATTCCTCGGTCTGTCCGACGAAGAAGAGGAGTTTATCGAGGTCAAGCTGAGGCTCACGAAAAGCCTGCGCGCGGTTCGAATCAAAAAGGGATTAGGGCAGGTGCGAGCGGCGAAGCTTATTCACTCGAGCCAAAGCCGTGTCGCGAAGATGGAGGCGGGAGACCCGTCTGTTTCCGTCGATTTGCTGGTGAGGTCTCACTTCGCGCTGGGAGTAAAAGCGCCCGAGCTGGGACGGATTATCGCCGGAAGATAGCCTCAGTTCTTGGCGTAGCCGTTCGCGAGGTACCATTCGACGGCGTCCTTCAGCGCGAGCTTGGCCGCGCGGGGCGCGAAGCCGAGCTCGGCCTTGGCCTTCTCCGAGGAGAACCACATGTAGTGCCTGGCCATCTTGATGGCGTCGAGCGGCGCCATCGGCGTGGTCCCGCGCATTACCGCGATCGCGGTGTCGACCGCGCCGAAGGCATAGGCGAGCGCGTAAGGAGTCTTGAACTTGGGACCCGGAAGGCCCGACACCTCGGCCAGGAGGTCGAGCACCTGCTTGAGCGTGAGGTTCTCGCCGCCCAGGATGTAGCGCTCGCCGACGCGGCCTTTCTGAGCCGCGAGCCAATGGCCCATGGCCACGTCCTCGACATGCACGATGTTGAGGCCCGTGTCGATGTACGACGGGATCCGGCCGTTGAGAAAATCGACGACCATTTTTCCCGTCGGCGTGGGCTTGATGTCGTAAGCCCCGATCGGCGCCGCCGGATTGACCGTCACGACCGGCAGGCCCTCCTTGCCCAGGCGGCGGGCAAGCACGTCGGCCTGAAATTTTGATTTCTTGTAGTGCCCGACGATCTCGTCGAGGGATGAATATTCATTGGTCTCATCCACGGGCGTGTGGTCGTCGGGGACCTTGATCGCGGCCACCGAGGAACAATGCACGATCCGTTCCGCGCCGGCCTTCGCCGCGGATCTCAATACGATTTCCGTTCCTTCGACATTGGCCGCGTACATATCCGCCGGATTCGGTATCCAGATGCGGTAGTCCGCGGCGACGTGGAACACATACCGGCAGCCCTTGACGCCGTTTTCGATGGCGTCCTTGTCGAGAAGGCCGCCTTCCACGATATCGACGTTCAGCCCCGCGAGGTTGCTCCGGTCGTTGCCTTTACGCGCGAGCGCCTTGACCTTGAGGCCCTTCTGTAAAAGCAAACGGGCGAGAGAGGCTCCGACGAAGCCCGTCCCGCCCGTCAGGAACGCCGAATCCATCAGTGCTTTCCGGCCGGCTCCTTGGGCTCGGCCTTGGAGAGGACTTCCTCGTACGTGCCGTTGCGGTCGTAGGACAGCGAGACCTTCTTGGGGGCCTTGATCGAGGCGAAGTCGGCGACCATCTCGAAGAAGCTCGAGATGCTGGAGAAGGAGTCCGCGACCGACGTCGGCTCGAAGCCGCAATGCGTCATGCAGTTGAGGCACTTCGGGTTGCCCGAGGCGTGGCCGTACTTGGACCAGTCCGTCGTCTCGAGCAGTTCCTTGTATGACTTCGCGTAGCCGCCCTCGTTCATGAGATAGCACGGGCGCTGCCAGCCGAACACGTTGCGCAGGGGGTTGCCCCACGGCGTGCAGTCGTAGGTGCGCTTGCCCTCGAGGAAGTCCATATAGAAGGGGGAGTGGTTGAACGCCCAGCCCTTGGTGCGCCAGTCCTTGAGGGCCTCCTTGAACCAGGCCTTGCTCTGCTCCTGCTTGAGGAAGAGCTGCTGCTCCGGGGCTTTCTCGTACGCGTAGCCGGGGGAGATCATCATGCCGTCGAGGCCCATGGCCATGTTCTGGTCGAAGAACTCGCGGAACTCGGCGACGTCCTCGCCCTGGAAGATGGTGGAGTTCGTCATCACGCAGAAGCCCTTCGACTTGGCGAGCTTGATGGCCGAGATGGCGGTCTTGTAGACCCCCTGCTGGCAGACCATTCGGTCGTGCGTCTTCTCCACCCCGTCGAGGTGGATGGAGAAGATGAGGTAGGGCGAGGGCGTGAACTTGTGGATGTTCTTCTCGAGCAGGATCGCGTTCGTGCACAGGTAGACCGGCTTCCTGCGCGCGATGAGGCCGTCGACGATCTCCTTGATCTCGGGGTGGATGAGGGGCTCGCCGCCGGCGATGGAGACGATGGGGGCGCCGCATTCCTCGACCGCGTCGAAGACCTCCTGGGGGGTCATGCGCTTGCGCAGGATGTCGGTCGGGTACTGGATCTTGCCGCAGCCCGCGCACTCGAGGTTGCAGGCGAAGAGCGGCTCGAGCATCATGACGAGGGGATACTTCTCGACGCCCTTCATCTTCTGCGTGACGAGGTACTTGAAAACGGCGAGCTGCGCCTGCATCGACATGGCCATGGTTCGGTCTCCTGAAAGCTTAGGAAGCGACGAGGTTCTGGGCGAGCGCCTTGCGGTAGATGCCCAGAGCCTGAAGCGGGAAGTTGTTGCGGTACATCGTGTACTCGAGATAGTACACCTTGGGGAAGCCCGTGCCCGTGAACTCCGTCTCGTCCCAGGTGCCGTCGGGGCGCTGGGTGGAGACGAGGTGCTCGACGCCTTTCTTGAGCGCTTCGCTCGAGTAGTCGCCGGCGGCCATCAAGGTCATGATCGCCCAGGCGGTCTGCGTCGGCGTGGCCGGGCCCTTGCCCTTGAGCGACGGGTCGGAGTAGGTCTCGCAGGTCTCGCCCCAGCCGCCGTTGGGCAGCTGGACGCTCTTGAGCCAGGAGACGGCGCGCTTGATCGCCGGCTGGTTCATGTTCTCGCCGATGGCGGCCAGGCCGCGCACGGCCTGCCACGTGCCGTAGATGTAGTTGACGCACCAGCGGCCGTACCAGGAGCCGTCGCTTTCCTGCTCGTCCTTGACGAAGCGGATGGCCTTGGCGGCCGCGGGGTAGGAGGCGTCGTAGCCGCAGTAACCGAGAAGCTCGAGCACGCGCGCGGTGATGTCCGCCGTCGGGGGATCGATCATCGCGTTGTGGTCGGCGAAGGGGATTTTTTCCAGAATTTGCTTTGTATTCTCCTTGTCGAAGGCCGCGAAGCCGCCCGTGACGGACTGCATGCTCATGAGCCAGTTCAGGCCGCGCACGAAGGACTTCTCGCGGATCTGGGCGTTGGGCTCCTCGAGGTGGACGTGGCGCAGGGCCAGGAGGACCATCGCGGTGTCGTCGACGTCGGGGTAGAACGGGTTGTTGAACTGGAAGTGCCAGCCGCCCGTCGGGCCGCCGGGGTTCGTGACCGACCAGTCGCCGCGCATCTTGATCTCCTTGGAGATCGTCCACTGCGCGGCCTGCACGAGCGCGGGGTGGGAGCGGTCGAGGCCGGACTCGGCCAGCGCGATCATCTTGATCGCGGTGTCCCAGACGGGGGAGCGGGAGGGCTGATAGCGCGTGCTGTCCTCGGAGGGGACTTCGAGGCGGTCGAGCTCCTGCATGAGTGCCACGAGCCGCGGGTCGGTGTCGGGGTAGCCGAGGCACTTCATGGCCATGATCGCGTTGACGATCGGGGGGAAGATGGCGCCGGGCCCGTCGCTATCCTGCAGGCGCTCGAGGATCCAGTCCTCGGCCAAGCGCAGGGACCAGACGCGGATCCAATGGCCGCCGCGGCCCTCCATGCCCTTGAGGAACGAGTCCCACATGAGGAAGAAGGTCGACCAGGAAACGAACGAGTGCGGGCCGACCGCCTCGGTCAACGGGATGTAGCGGCGGGTGTCCGGGAAGAGCTCGTCGATCGTGGCGTGCGCGGGGCAGGGGATCTGGGGCTGGAACGCCCAGACGATCGACAGCGGCACGACGATCGGGCGCGTCCACGCGGACATCTCGTAGAGGTTGAAGTAGAACCACTTCGGGAACAGCATGATCTCGGGCGGGATGGAGGGGATGCCGCGCCAGTCATATTGGCCGAAGAGGGCGAGATAGAACTTGGTGTAGGAGTTGGCCTTATGCACCCCGCCGAGCGCCTTGATCTTCTTGCGGGCGGCCTCGAGGCGGGGCTCGTTGGGGGAGTGGCCCGCGAACTTGAGCGCCCAGTAGGCCTTGACCGTGGCCGAGATCTCGGAGGGGCCGTTGTCGTAGATCGGCCAGCCGCCGTCGGCGTTCTGCTTGTTGAGGATGTGGTTGGCCAGGCGGCGGACCTTGACCGAGTTGCCCCGGCCGAGGAAGTTCAGGAGCATGATCGTGTCGGAGTCGATCGTCGTGTCGCCGAAGATCGGGCCGCACCAATAGCCGTCCTCCTGGTTCTGCATGCGCAGCAGGGCGTCCTGGGAGCGGCGGATGGCGTCGCTCAGGCGCTCCGGGGTCTCTTTACTAGAGGAAGCGAGCCGAACCTCCGGCTTGATGCTGTCGAGAAGATCGGCGGGCTTGCGGTCGCGCCCGAGGGTGAGCCAGCCAGAGACCATGTTTTTGATCATGCCCGTCAATTATACCACAGGGGACGGCTCCTTGACGGTACGGCGACGGCCTCGCGACGGCCCGGCGGCGGTTTCATGTCCTTCGGGGCCGCTCGGCATTGAGCCTCGCTTGGGGTCGACCGCGCTTCGAGCGCAAACGGCGCGGCGACCCCACACCCCTCAGGACATGAAACCCCCGCCGGGCCTTATGACGGAGTCGGCCACCCTGCTTCCTCGCCGTTGCGCGCTCACAAAGAAGCCCATCGCCGAAGGCGATAAAGCCGTTGCCGTGCGCACGCGAGGCTGACCTGACGAGTCATCGGAGAGGAGGATCGACCCTCGCCGGGGCGGAGGGTCCGCCGCGACAAGGGGTCTTCATACGTCGCGGACGGACCCGAGAGTGAGGTCAATCCGAACGCCTCCGGCGAGGGTCGATCCTCCTCCCCGGCCCGCATCAACGTTCGCCGTTCGAGGGCGGATGGACAATGGCGCGCCCAATGAGGCATAATCGGCGCCGGTCCGCATATTGAGGTTTAGGAGATAATCAATGACTTTTCGCAAAGCCCTCGTCGTCGCGGCCGTCGCCCTCTCGGCCGCCTGCGGACCCAAGGACACGTCGATCAAGATCGCCGTCGCGGTGCCGCTGACCGGCGACATGGGCACGGAGGGCCAGGGCCTGCGGCGCGCCGTCGAGCTGGCCGTCGAGGAAGCCAATGCCTCCGGGCGCTTCCCCTACAAGCTCGTCGCGGCGCCGTATGACGACCGCGCCGACCCGAAGGAGGCCGTCAACGTCGCCAACCTGATCGCCTCCGATCCTCGCGTCGTCGCCGTCGTCGGCCATTACAACTCCGGCTGCGCGATCTCGGCGGCGAAGGTGTACGCGCGCGCGCCCGTGGCGATGGTCTCGCCCGCCGCGACGAACCCCGAGGTGACGGCGCAGCAGAACTCCGCCGACTGGGCGGGGCCGCGCATGGTTTTCCGCGTGGTGCCCACCGACGACGTCCAGGGGTCTTACGCCGCGACGTTCGCGTCGAAGAAGCTGGGCAAGAAGCGCATGGCCCTGCTTCACGACAAGACCGCCTACGGACAGGGGCTGGCCGAGCAGTTCAAGAAGACGTTCCTCGAGCAGGGCGGCAAGATCGTCTCGGAGGACGGCATCTCGGTCGGCGACAAGGACTTCAAGGCCCTGCTGACCAAGATCAAGAACGACCCGTCCAAGGCCGAGGGCATCTACTTCGGCGGCCTTTACACCGAGGCCGGCCTACTCCTCAAGCAGATGCGCGAGCTCGCGCTCAAGCACCCCTTCGCCTTCATCTCCGGGGACGGCTCGATGACGTTCGGGCTGTTCGACGTGGCCGGTGACGCGGCCGACGGGGCGTACCTGTCCATCGTCGGCGTGCCCGCCGATGAGCTGGCGAGCGCGAAGAAGTTCGTCGAGGATTACAAGGCCCGCTTTCCCAACGACGAGCGCAAGCCCTTCGACCATTTCGGCTACGAGGCGGCCAACATCATCATGGCCGCGATGGAGCGCGCCGGCGGTCCCGACCGCGTCAAGGTCATCGAGGAGCTCCGCAAGACCAAGCACCAGGGAGTGCTCGGCACGACCGTGTTCGACGATAAGGGCGACACGACGAGCAAGATCGTCACGATGACACGCGCGGTCGCCAAGAAGCGCGCCTTCGATTCCGTCCGCTAGCGCGTGCTGGTCCAGCAGCTGGTCAACGGCCTGACGCTCGGCGCGATCTACTCCCTGATCGCGCTCGGCTACACGCTCGTGTACGGCATCCTGACCATGATCAACTTCGCGCACAGCGAGGTGCTGATGCTGGGCGCGTTCATGGCGCTGGGCCTCGCGGCGCTGCTGCCCGCGATATTCGGCGAGGGCCTCGTGGGTCTGGCGGGCATGTTCGTGCTCTCGATGGCCGGCGCCGGCCTCATCAACGTGCTCATCGAGCGCTTCGCCTATCGGCCGCTGCGCCACGTGTCGCGGCTGGCCCCCCTGATCTCCGCGATCGGCGTCTCGATCATCCTCCAGAACGGCGTGTTCATCTGGATCAGCACCCAATCCTTGACCTTCCCCGAGCCGGTCGCGATCGGCCAGGTCGAGGTCTTCGGGGCGACCATCAGCTCGCTGCAGGTCATCATCTTGGCCGCGGCCTTGCTCCTCATGGCCATATTGCATTTCTTCGTCGAGCACACCAAGCTCGGCAAGGCCATGCGCGCCTGCTCCGACGACATCCAGACCGCGGGCCTGATGGGCATCAACCCCAACTACATCATCGCGCTGACCTTCTTCGTCGGCGGCGCGCTCGGCGGCGCCGCGGGCGTGCTGTACGGGATGAACTACGGCTCGATCAAGTACAACCTCGGCTTCCTGCCCGGCGCGAAGGCGTTCACCGCCGCGGTGCTGGGCGGCATCGGGAACATCCGCGGCGCCGTCCTCGGAGGCTTCATCCTCGGCTTTCTCGAGGTCTTGGCCTCAGGTTATATCCCCAACGGCGCGCAGTGGCGCGACGTCATCGCCTTCACGGTCCTGATCATCGTGCTGCTCGTGCGCCCCTCGGGGCTGCTCGGCGAGAAGCTCGCGGAGAAGGTATGAAGAAGGCCCTCGCCTGGCGGTGGACGCCCTGGGTCGCGCTGGCGCTCGCCGCCGTGTTCCCGTTCCTGGCGGCGACGCTCGACGCGCAGTATCTCGTTCGCGTCGGCGGCGTGATCGGCCTGTTCATGCTCCTCGGGCTGGGTCTGAACTTCACCCTCGGCTACGCCGGGCTGTTCGACCTCGGCTTCATCGCCTTCTACGCGATCGGCGCCTATACCACCGCGATCGCGATGCGGGCGGGCGTCCCCGCGCCCGCGGCACTCGTGCTGGCCGTCATGATGTCGCTCGCGGTGAGGGCCTTGCTCGGCCTGACCATTCTCCGTTTGCGCGGAGACTATCTCGCCGTCGTCACGATGGGCTTCGGGGAGATCGCGCGCCTGACCATCAACAACCTCGACGCGCTGACCAACGGCCCCAAGGGCCTGCAGGTCGCGCCCTGGCGCCCGCTCGCCTTCCTCTCCGCCGACCCGAACATCCAGTATTACCTCCTCATATTGATCGCGGTCGCGGGCGGCGTCATCGCCTCGAGCCGCATCGAGGACTCGCGCGTCGGCCGCGCCTGGATCGCCATCCGCGAGGACGAGATCGCCGCGCGTCTCTCCGGCATCCCGGTCCGCCACTACAAGCTCCTGGCCTTCACGATCTCCGCCGCGTTCGCCGGCCTCGCGGGCGGGCTGTTCGCCCAGTGGGAGCAGTTCGTGACGCCCGAATCCTTCGTGTTCTGGGAGTCGATCCTCGTCGTCTCCATCGTCGTGCTCGGCGGCATGGGCTCGATCGCGGGCGTTCTCGTCGGCGCGCTGGTGCTCGTCGGCTTCCCGCCCATCATGCAGTGGAAGCTGTCGGCGGACTGGATCAACTACCGCTACCTCTTCTTCGGGCTCATCCTCGTCCTCGTCACCTTGTTCCGCCCCCAGGGCATACTCCCGTCCTCGCGGCGGGAGGCGGAGCTGACCTCATGAGCGCGTCCAAAACGCCGCCCGCGCGCGTGCTCCTCGAGGTCAAGGACCTGGCGCAGCACTTCGGCGGCCTGAAGGCCGTCGACCAGGTCAACCTCACCATCCACGAGGGGGAGATCGTCTCAGTGATCGGGCCGAACGGGGCCGGCAAGACCACCTTCTTCAACGTGCTCACCGGAGTCTACCCCGGCACGCGCGGCCAGATCCTCTTCAACGGCCAGGAGCTGCGCGGCATGGCCGGCCACGACATCGTCGCCATCGGCGTGGCGCGCACCTTCCAGAACATCCGCCTCTTCGCGCACATGACCGCCCTCGAGAACGTGATGGTGGGCCGCCACACGCGCACGCACCAGTTCCTGCTCGGCCCGCTGCTGCGCACCGCAGCCTTCAAGAACGAGGAGAAGGCCGTCGAGGTCATGGCCAAGGAGCTCTTGGAGTTCGTCGGCCTCAAGTCGCTGGGCAACGAGCTCGCCAAGAACCTCCCGTACGGCGCCCAGCGCAAGCTCGAGATCGCCCGCTCGCTCGCGTCCGAACCGAAGCTCTTGATCCTCGATGAACCGACCGCGGGCATGAACCCGACCGAGTCGCAGGACCTCGTGGCACTCGTGCGCAAGGTCCGCGAGCGGGGCGTCACCGTCCTCTTGATCGAGCACCAGATGCGCGTCGTCATGGACATCTCCGACCGCGTCTTCGTCTTCGACTACGGGGTCAAGATCGCCGAGGGCAAGCCCAGGGAGGTCGTCGCCAACGCGCGCGTCATCGAGGCCTATCTCGGCAAGGAGGGCGCGTCATGACGATGAAGCCTCCCGCGATGCTCGAGCTCGACTCGGTCCACGCCGTTTACGGGAAGAAGATCCGCGCGCTCAAGGGCGTCTCGCTGACCGTCAACGCCGGCGAGGTCGTCGCCCTCATCGGCAACAACGGCGCCGGCAAGACCACCATCATGAAGACCGTGGCGGGGCTGCTGCAGCCCGAGAAGGGAGCCGTCCGCTTCCAGGGCCGGGATCTGCCCGGCCTGCCGCCCGACCAGATCATGCGCATGGGCCTCTCGCTCGTTCCGGAAGGCCGCAGGATCTTCCCGCGATTGACCGTCATGGAAAACCTGGAGATGGGCGCCTACTCGCGCCGCGAGAAGGACCTCTCCCGCGAATACGATCACGTCTTCCACCTCTTCCCAGTTCTCGGAAAGCGCCGCGCGCAGTTCGGAGGAACGCTGTCGGGCGGCGAGCAGCAGATGCTCGCGATGGGCCGCGCGCTGATGTCGGCGCCCAAGCTGCTCATGCTCGACGAGCCGTCCATGGGCCTGGCGCCGGTCGTCGTCGACAAGATCTTCGACATCATCGAGCTGATCAACAAGGAAGGCGTGACCGTGTTCCTCGTCGAGCAGAACGCCAAACGCGCCCTGCGCGCCTCGACGCGCGCCTACGTGCTCGAGACGGGGGAGATCGTCGCGTCCTCGGACAGCGCGTCGCTGATGAAGGACCCGGCCGTCCAGAAAGCGTACCTCGGTTTGCATTAACGTGTAACGACGGGTCTTTAATTCCCGGTGCGTCATATCAGGGCACTCATATGGGGGCACCGCGACTGTTTCCGGAAACAGTTCCAATCTCATCTGGTCCGCAAGTCCGTGAAATAGGGTAAAATGTTCGTCACGCCGGGATAGCTCAGCGGTAGAGCAGCTGTTTCGTAAACAGCAGGTCGTCGGTTCGAATCCGATTCCCGGCTTGGTTTTCATACGACGTCGCCGGGTCGCCGGGAATGACCGGTATCATCCCGGTTGCGCCCGCCCCCTCAAGGGGGCGGGCGCTTTCCTTTGGGCCCTATCGGATACGACGCACTTGATATGATGCACTCGTCATGAAGACCATTCGCGTGAAGGTGAAGCCGCAATCGCGGGAATCCTCGCTCGCCGAGGCGGGCGACGGGACCTGGATCGCGCGCGTCAAAGCGCCGCCGGTCGACGGGAAGGCCAACGCCGAGCTCGCCGGGCTGGTCGCCGAACGCTTCGGCGTGCGCAAGGCGCAGGTGCTCATCAAGAGCGGGGCGGGCGCGCGGCTCAAGCTCGTCCAGATCTGCGCCTGACCGGCGCGTCGGACTCGCAGCGGCGCCAATGCCGATCGATTAAGCTGATTTCCCTGAGAATGTTGCAGTCTTTTCGTCCGCCGAGAGGAGACTGCACGATGAGTCCAGCCTCATCGCTTGTCGCGCTCGGCGATGGGCGGCTTCCGGCGACCTTCGAGGGCCTTCGTTCTCATTTGCCGATGGAATGGATCGAGTCCTGCCTGGCGAAGCAGGGGATGGCGACCCTGCGTCGGCGCAAGCTGCCGGTTGAAAATATCGTTTGGCTCGTCGTGGGCATGGCGCTATTTCGGGACCGCTCGATCTCCGAGATCGTGCAGCGATTAGACTTGGTCCAGCCGGGCGAGGACGGCCAACAGCGGGATGCAGTGGCTGGTCCGCGCTCGCGACGACTTGCGCGTCTGGAATACGATCGAGCGATTTGAGCCCGGCGACGAGTTGGCCGAGATCAGAGTTACCGGCTCGACGAGAAAAAAGCATCCCGAACTGCCCGAAACATCGCGCATCCGCGTCATCAGCTACCGCCGGGCCGGCTTCAAAACGCGCACGTTGGTTGCGTCGCTATTGGATCCCAAGCTCTATCCAGCACGTGAAGTCGCCGAGCTATATCACGAACGCTGGGAATTGGAGTTGGCTTACGACGAGATCAAGACGCAAACATTGGACCGGCGCGAAGCGATTCGTTCGCCGTCGCCCGACCGCGTGCGTCAGGAGATTCTTGGCCTGATGATCGCCTACAACTTGGTCAGGCGAGAGATGGAAGGCATGGCCTTGAAGCTGGAACTGCCGGCGAACAGGATCAGCTTCCAGGCCACGCTCATGATGATGCGCGACTTATTCTACTGGGCGGAGGTGGCCAGTCCCGGGAAGCTCCCGTTGATGCTTGCGCAGATGAGGCTGAAACTAGAGACATTCGTCCTGCCGCCTCGACGACAGCGTCGGTATCCGCGCGTGACGAAAATGCGCGTGGGCAAGTACGGCTTGACCAAGGAGAGGAAAACTCAGGGTTCTTAACTGATCGGCATTGGCACCGGCGCGAGTCGACTGTTTCTGGAAACAGTTAGGGCGCCCTGATATGCCGCCTCTGATATATGGGACTGGATACGACGCACGGATGACGCGGGTGCATCACGACGGCGAGCGCCCGTCACATAATTAAGGTATTTGCTAATCTTTTCCTCAATGAACACGGCCCGGCGGTGGCTGTTGGTGACGGCGCATTTCATGTGCCCCCTGCTGTTCTTCACCAACCTCACGCGCAACCCCTACGTCTCGCAGATCGCCCTGCTCAACATCCTGCTCGCGCTGGCCGTCGCGGCGTGGGCGTGGCGCGAGACGGAGCGCCCCGGGGGAGCCCGTGCGCCGGCATTGCCGATCGCCTGGCCGCTGGCCGCGTTCATCCTCATCTGGGCCGCGAGCTGGCTGCGCGCCTACCTCGGCCACGCCGAGTTCTTCCGGCCGTCGATCGCCGCGGAGGGCGCGCGCGGGACGATGTTCCTGATCGTCAACTGCGCGGCCGCGTTCTGGCTCGCCGCGAACGTCGCGGCCGACGACGACGGCTCGAGCGACGTGCCGCTCGGGCCGTGGATCGGCTTCGTCGTGTTCTGGGGCCTGCTGTGGATCGCGTTCCCTTCCATGCGCACGCGGGTCGGCGCGTCACCCGACGACTTCTTCACGCTCGCCTGGGACCCCTACGGCGCCTTCGTCTGGGCCGCGGGGCTCGCGGGCGCGGCCTGGCTATGCCGCCGCGGACGCGTGATCGACTTCCTGCACCTGGCCTTCGCGGCGGGATTTCTCGCCTCGGTGTACGGCGTGCTTCAGTACTTCAATTACGAGCTGGTCTGGCCCAACGTGCTCAACCCCTACGGCGGTCGAGCGGTGTCCACGTTCGGCAACCCCAACTTCCTCTCGACGTACAACGCGGCCCTGATGCCGTCGGCGCTCGCCCTTTTCCTTGTGGAAAAATCCGGCCCCCGGCGCTGGGCGTACGGCCTCCTGTTCCTGGTCCTCGAGGCGGCGCTCCTCGCCACGCTCACCCGCTCGTCATGGGGCGGGGCCGCGGTCGGCGCGGCGGCGCTCATGGCGGCGCCGCGCCTGAGGGCCGGCCTGCGCGAGCAGCCTCGCGCCGCGGGGCTGCTCTTCGGCCTGGCTCTCGCCCTCGCGCTGGCGTGGCCCTCGAGCACGATCTCCTCGGGCTACACGCCCACCTTCATCGGCCGGCTGACCGAGCACACGGAGATCGCCAAGCGCGACGGCTTCTACAGCCCCTGGCATCAGCGCGTGCTGATCTGGACCTCGTCTTGGTTGATGGGCCGCGAGGAGCCGCTGCTGGGCAAAGGGGGAGGGCTCTTCGAGCTGTTCTACCCGTTCTACCAGGGCGCCCTTCTGCATGCGGACAGGTTTTATCACACCATGCGCACCCACGCGAACAACTCCCACAACGAGATCCTCGAGGTGTTCGCGCAGACCGGCCTCATCGGCCTCGGCGCGTTCCTGTGGTTGTGGACGACGTTCTTCCTCGCCGCCTGGCGCTGGGCCAGGACGAAGGCCGGCGGGGATCCGGTCTGGATCGGCGCGGTCGCCGGCGTCGCCGCGGTGCTCGCCGACAATCTGCTCAACGTGTCCCTGCATTTTGCCGTGCCCGCCTTCATGTTCTGGTGGCTCGCCGGCGTCGCGATGGGTCGCGGCGCGCGGGACGGAGGGGGCTTCCTCCCGGCGCCCGGCCCGCTCGCGGCGCGCCGGGCCTTCGCCGCCGTGCTGACGTGCGCGTGCCTGTTCGCCGCGTGGTGGCAGGTGCGTTTTTGGAATCGCGAGGCCTGGTACTTCGCGGGCTTCAAGCAGATCCGGCAAGGGAACATGCCCGCGGCGATCCGCTCGCTCGAGCGCTCGCGCGCGTGGGGCCCGCGCGAGGTCAACGCGATCTACGAGCTCGGCAACGCCTACGCGCGCTCCGGCCAGCCGGCCAAGGCCGCCGAAGCCTACGAAGGCGCCCTCCAGGCCAACGCGGGCTACGATGAGATCTATTTCAATCTCGGCACCGTGTACGCCTCGCATCTCGGGAGGGCCGACAAGGCGGGGGGCTACTTCGAGACGGCGTGGGCGCTCAACCCTCTCTCCGACGCCGTGGTCAACGGCCTCAGCGCGTTCTATTTGCGTGAACCGGCGAAGCATAAGGCCCTCGCCGAGGCCCTGCTGTCCGAGGCGACGGGCATTTTCCCGGAGAACACGAATCACTGGAACAACCTCGGCTACCTGATGACGATCGACCGGCGCTGGCCCGAGGCCGAAGCCGCCTACGCCCGCGCGCTCGAGATACACCCCGACGCCGCCGCCCTCGAGCGGAACCTGCTCGCCGTCGCCGCTCAGTCGGGCCGGCCGCGGGCCCCGATCCTCGACGACATCGCGGAGCTGCGCTCGCTCGATGCCGACGTCGCGAAGGGGGATTGGTCGATGCGGTCTCTGCGCAGGGCGTCGGCCCTCGTCGCTCGCCGCCCGTCGTTCTTGAAAGCCCGGTTCGTCTACGGGAGCCTGCTGCTCGCCAACGGCCGCGCGGCCGAAGGAGCCGCCGAGCTTGAAGCCGTGGTGGCCCGGGACCCGAGGAGGGCCGCGCCGCGCGTGAATCTCGCCAACGCCTATTTGGCGCTGAACCGGCCGGCGGACGCGGGGGCGCAGCTGCGCACGGCGCTCGCCTTGGAGCCCGGCAACGCGGCAATACGGGCCCGTTTGGCCGCGCTGGGGCTCACGCCGTAGCGGGGGAAGCAGATGACGGGCCGGTAAAATTCGCGTAATAATTCAGTAATCGCGTTCTCGTATGATTCACCTGTCCGGAAGAAACGCGCCCGGAAGCGCATTAATTGATGCTTTTGCATAAAATCACCGTCATCGCCGTCATTTCTCTCGGGCTCGCGGCCCCGTGCGTTCACGCGCAGTCGGACGACGACAGCGGCGGCGCGGCCCTGAGCCGTCCGATGAAGGTCGCCGTGCGCTTCTACGAGCAAGGCGAGGACATCCAAGCGATGGACCGTTTCATGGAGATTCTCACGAAGGGCGATCCATCGGAACGCTCGATGGCCAATGAGTACATCAATCTCATCACGCATCGCATGAACACCCATGGAGGCGGCGGAGGCGCGCCGACGCCGAAGGCCGGGGTTTCCGTCGCCGTCCCGGTGAACCCCAACGTCGCGAGCCCCATCCGGCGCGCCGATCCGGCCGAGACCGCGCGCGTGAAGCCCGAGACCATCAGCGACGGCGAGGCCGCACGCGGCCGCGCGACCCGCTTCGACTCGATCGACGACGACTCCGCCCGCTCCGCGGCCCGCAGGAAGGCCGCGCCCGCGCGCGCGCGCGCCGACGACATGCCGGCGGCGAACAAGACCTTGATGCGCAAGGAGATCCGGGCTCGCCTGCGCAACGCGGTCGAGAGGAGCCTGTCCGAGGTCAAGTCGATCGAGGGCGTGCGCGTCGTCATGCGGGAAAACGGCGACCCGGAGGCCATCGGCATCCCGACGGGGGCGCTTTTCCAGACCGGCATCGCGTTCCAGACCGGCGCGTCCAAGATCCTCGATCCGCTGACGAAGCTCGTCTTCGCGCTCGGCACGACCCAGGCCGTGATCCTGCCGGAGGGAACCGCGATCGGCGACGCGAAGGTCATGGACATGCGCCGTACCATGGGGATCTCGTCTCACTTCTTCAACGCGGGCATCGCGCCGCCGAGAGTGCGGGTGAACCTGCTGAACACGCAGGTCGACATCCCGAAAGGCCTGATGGATTTCAAGGGCGTCGTCATCGTGTTCGTCTACAACCAGCCGCTGAGCCTCGTCGTGGAGAGCGCCGTCGGCGACGAGCTCGGGCCGCCCATCTCCCTCGGCGTCTATCCTCCGTCGTTCCGTCCCGCGCGCGGGCAGGGCGTGATCATCGAGTTCTCCGTTTCCGACCCGCCCGCCGGGCTCGTGTCCTGGAAATTCCAGCTGCTGCAGCCGTCCCGCGACGGGGCCGAGCTCGCGCCGCTGCAGGACGTCGTCGGCGGCGGCCCCGTCTTCCATCAAATCTTCTGGAACGGCAAGCAGAACTACTTCGGACAGACCTTGCCCCCCGGACGCTACGAGTGCGTGCTGACGGCCCTCGACGCCAAGAACCGGCAGCGCTCGCTGCACCGCTGGATCCAGGTGCTTGACGACGGCGGCGCCTCGGAGCGGCTGCTCGCGGAGCAGGGCGCCTCGGAGGGCACGAAAGCCGAGGCCGTGTCCGCGGCGGAGGGGACGCCGGTCGCGCCCGCCGCGGCGGCCGCGCTGGCGCCCAGCGCGGACCTGACGGGAGCCTCGGCGAAGCCCCTCGTCGCCGGCGTGAAAGCGGCGCCGAGGGCCGTGGAGCTCGCCCCGCGTTCCGAAACGCCCCGCGTCAAGCGGCAGGTCGTCAAGCGCCCCGTGCGCGGCAAAAAGGCCGGCAAGGCCGATAAGGGACGGATCGCCCGCGCGACCCAGCCCAAGGCCGCGGCACCCGCGCCTCAGGAGGAGGCCGCCGATGAGGCCGCGGCCGCGCCGGAGAGCAAGCCTGCGAAGTCCGCCGCCACGAAGTGGGCCTTGAACTTCGGAAAGGGCACCTATCAGCTGACCCCCGACGCCGAGCGCCTCCTCGCGGCGGCCGCCGCCGCGGTGCCGACGCATCCGCTCGAGAATCTGCGCGTGACAGGACACAGCGAAGCCGGCGAGCCCGACGGGGCCGCGCTCGCCGACAAGCGCGCCAAGATGGTCGCCAGCATCCTGGTCAACCGCTATCAGGTGGATTCCAAGCGCATTTACCTGACCTCCGACTCCTCCGGCGCGGGCGCGAAGGTCGATCTGGCGTTCGCGAGGACCGAATGATCGCCAAGCTCGATCAGCTGATCGACACGCTGGCCTTCGGCAAATCCAAGCCGGCGTCCGGCCCCTGCCTCGGATTGTACCTGAGCCCCGAGATGCTTTACATCGCCGAGACGCGTCCCGGCAAGGGGGGCGCCGTCATCGTCGACCACCTGGTGCGTATTCCTATCCCGCCTGAAGGCAAGGCCGCGGCCGCGGGCACCATGACGATGAGCACCGACTTCCTGGCCGACCCGGTCAAGATCGGCGGGCTGATCCGCCAGTCCATGTCCCAGACCCGGTGGAACTCGAAGAACGTGGTCGTCTCGCTCTCCCACCACCTCGGTCTGCTGCGCTACTTCCCGATGCCGCCGATGGAGCGCCGCTTCCTGCTCACCTCGGTGCCGATCGAGGCCAAAAAATACATCCCGATCCCGTTCGACGCGCTTGCGCATGATTTTCAGGCGGAGGCGATGCCGCCGGACGCCGCCGGCAAGCCCCGCCTGGGCGTGCTCATCGCCGTCACCCAGAACAAGAACCTCGCGAACATCCAGGGCCTGCTGGCCACCCTCGGCCTCAACCTCATCGGGCTCGAGGTGGCGCCCTGCTCGGTGCTGCGGCTTTGGCAGGCGGTGGAGCCCGCCAAGGGCCCGGAGCCCTTCGTGCAGGCTCATTTCGACGGCGGCAACGTGCGCATCATGATCTGCGACCGCGGCCTTCCGGTCTTCTTCCGCGAGGTCTTCATGGGCGAGACCGCGGCGCTCAGCGACCAGCGCAAAGTGGACATGACCGGCTGCCTCTCCTTCGCCCAGAAGCAGCTCGGCATGACCGGGATCTCGAAGATCAAGCTCAGCGGCACCCCCGCGACGCTCGGGCCCTGGAAGGACGCCTTCACCGCGGAGACCGGCGTCGCCGTCGAGATTCAGGATACCGCCAAGCTGCTGTCGATCAAGGGCGGCGACTGGGGCGGATACGCGGCCATCGGCGCCTCCACCCGCCCGTCCGTTCCCTCGGCGGTCACGATCGATCTCGCCACGCAGGACCGCGTCGGCGACGACGAACGCCAGGTGGCGCGAGACATCATCGTCGCCGGCCTCGCGGGCGCGCTGCTCATCGCGGGCGTCGGCATCTTCCAGGCGACGACCTACAGCCAGCGCGCCAAGGTGCTCAACGAGTACAAGATCGAGCCGGACGTGCAGGCCGCGCTCCAGGGCCTTAGGCCCGCCGACATCGACCTCAAGCTCGTCGAGATGAAGGATCAGCTCGAGAAGCTACGCGCGGTCACGGGCAACGAGCGCGTGGTGATCTCGACGATCCTGCGGGAGATCGTCGCGCTCATGCCCGACAACATGTGGCTCACCAAGGTCAGCGTGCTCAATCCCCTGGCCAACGACAAGGCGGGCCTCGCGCTCAGCCTGAGCGGGCGGGTCCGCGGCGCCACGGGCGCCGAGGAGCAGGATACCGCCTTCCAGTTCAAGGAGATCCTGTTGAGCGACCCCAGCCTCGGCCCGAAATTCGACGTGCAGATCTCCGTCCAAGGCAAGAGCACCTCGCCCGACTCGTCCGGGAGCGGCCTCGACCCCGAAGCGCTCGCGCGCCGCCTCGAAAGCCGCACCGAGTTCATCATCGACATGAAGCTGAGGAAGCCCTGATGGCCGGCAAGAACATCGATCTCAACGTTTACCTGAACGCAGTCAAGAGCGAGGCGGATCTCGTGCTCGGGACGATCCGCCACAAGGGCGCCAAGCGGTTCGGCAAGGCGTTCGGGATAAGCGCTTTCATGGTCGCCGCCGCCTACTTCGGGGTTTACAAGCCCCCGCAGGACAAGATCTCCCGGCTGACGGAGAAGATCGAGGCGGCGCGGGCCATGTCTCAGTCGAGCGCCGCCTACAAGGAGGTCCGCGACCAGCTCGCCGGCTCCTACGGCTCCCTGCCGCACCTGAAGGATCAGCAGCAGTGGCTCTCGAACGCGATGATCGACTCGATGCGCGCCGACAACCTCACGCCCGAGATGTTCCGGCCCGTGGTGGAGACCGAGGCCAGCGGCCTGATCTACCAGACCTCGAGCGTGCAGCTGAGCGTCCGGTTCAACGACGTCTACACCTGGCTGCTGCGCCTCGAGGGGGCGACTCCGATGATGCACGTCAGCCAGCTCGAAATCACGAAGAAGCCGGAGATGCTCGGCTGGAACATCGTGTCCGCCTCGGTGATGACCGCGATCCCGAAGAAGAGGTTCAACTGATGGCCGGCACCGGAAGCGCTCGCGGCGGCCTCGGCTGGGTGATCCTCGTGATCGCCCTGGCCGTGCCCGGCGTGCTCTTTTACAACTGGTGGTCGGGGCTCAAGGCCGAGCGCGAGAAGGCGGTCGCGGCCAAGGCGCGCGGCCGCGTCCCCGAAGGGGGGGTGTTCCAGTCTTCCCCGAACGCCAAGCTCGTCAATCCGATGGCGCCCGCCGTTTCCACCGCGGCCGCGGCCGAGCCCGCCGCCGGCCCGGCGGACGCCGCCGGCGTGATTCCCGCGGCCGCGGCAGAGCCGCCGGCCGCGCTGCCCCCGCCCGCGCCCGCCGTCGACGCCGCGCCCGTCGCGTCGACCGAATCGGCCGCCGCCTTT
This sequence comes from Elusimicrobiota bacterium, assembly GCA_030696455.1. Taxonomy (GTDB): domain Bacteria; phylum Elusimicrobiota; class Elusimicrobia; order UBA1565; family UBA9628; genus GWA2-66-18. The sequence continues at coordinate 1,035 of JAUYSH010000120.1, read as the reverse complement.
GCCGCGTCGTCGACCACCATCCTGCCGCTCAAACGCGATCCCACGCTGTCGCCGTTCGACATGGTTCGCCTCCTCGAGGAAGAGGAAGCCCGGCGCAAAGCCGCCGAGGACCTCGCGAACGCGTCGAAGTTCAGGAATCGCGCGCCGGCCAAGCCCAAGGCGGTGAACCCGACTTCCCTCGTGAACCTTCAGGGCATCGTCAGCAACCCCGACAGCGGCTTCAAAGCCATCGTCAACGACGAGGTCCTCGGGGTCGGAGATTTCATCGGGGACACCAAGATCAGGATCATCAAGATCACCGACCTGGGCGTGACGTTCAATTATCAGGGCAAGAAGTTCACCAAGGGCGTCAGCCGTGATTAGGGCAGGAGGCATCATGATTCGCAAGCACGAGAGCCGCTGGATGAAGATCGCGAGAACGAGCGTTTCCCTCCTCGTCTCACTCGGCCTGGCGGCGGCCGGCCCCTCGGAGGCCTTCGCGCAGCGACGCCGGGCGGAGCCCGAGGCGAATCCACAGTTCCAGCAATCGACGGCTCCCGGCGGAGGCCCGATCGGCAGCGGCCCCATCGGCGAAGACGAGCCCGAGCCCGACGCGTCTCCGCGGCAGGTCCAGGGCGTCCAGATCGGCGCGTCCGCGCCGTCCCGCGGCGGTCCGCCGGCCGCGACCGCGCCGCTCGACATGCGCGTGACCGTGCGCGTCAAGGGCGCGCCGCTGGCCACCTTCCTCGACACGATCTCGGCGCAGGCGAAGGTGAACTTCATCATCACCGAGGGCCTGGAGTCCAAGCGCGTGACGGCCTTCCTCCAGAACGTGACCGTCCGCGAGGCTCTGCAGGTCCTGCTCGAGATCAAGGGGCTGACCTATCAGCAGATCGGCAAGAGCAACACCTACGTGGTGACGCCGCGCTCCAAGCAGGTCGAGAACCTCATCACCCGCATCTACACGCTGAGCTTCGTTCCCCTGATCCCTCTCAGCGGCGACACCGGCGCGGGAGGCTCTCCAGCCCCGGGCGCGGGGGGAGCCGCCGCGGGCGG